>NZ_RAWL01001447.1:0-388 GCF_003668885.1 Corallococcus sp. AB049A
GCGATGGAGCGTGCGCTGGCGGCGTCTCGCGAGGAGCTGGCGCTGAAGCGGCCGGTGCGCGGATGGCGTTCGCAGGCGGTGGGGGTGTTCGCGGCGTCCTCGGGCCTGGCGCTCGCGGTGACGGGCGTGCTGCTGGCGCTGGGGCGCACCACGGGCGCGGTGCTCACGGGCCGGGCGCCCATGCTGGCGATGCTGCTGTCCACGAGCGCGGTGTGCTCCTGGGGAGCCCTGTCTCCGCGCGGGCGCCCGCTGCGCCAGGTGGGCGTGGGCATGGCGCTGGTGAGCGCCGTGCTGCTGGTGCTGACGCGGGCGGCCCCGCGGGGCCCCTCCACGCTGCCCGAGTGGGTGTGCACGGTGAGCCATGTGGCGGTGGCGCTGGTGCCCCTGG
>NZ_RAWL01001448.1:0-387 GCF_003668885.1 Corallococcus sp. AB049A
TTACAATACAACACCAATACCGTTGAACGTGGTCTGTTCTACCAATGCATGAATGTCGTGCTCGAAGTTATGTTGGATGACGACATGGAACTGGAAGAATATGAAACCAACTTCCGCCGCATGTTCGGTGATGAACGTATGGATGCGGTAATAGGCACAGTTGAAGGTCGCATTCGTTTCTATGGTTTAACAGAAACCAGTATGAAGCTTGAAGGCTTAGACCGTCACTTACGTTTAATCGATAGTTATAAAAAGTTACACGCTGCACGTGCCAAGGCTGTTGGACTAAAACCTTAAAATAAAAAGAAACAACCCAAATACTTTTGGGTTGTTTCTCACTGCACTTTTACTATGTTTTTAAAAAAATTAATCTAAAATATTTAAAAT
>NZ_RAWL01001449.1:0-387 GCF_003668885.1 Corallococcus sp. AB049A
CAACCGCCCGTTCGCCTTGAACGTACTCGATGGCCACCTGCGCGACCCACAGGCGCTGCGCGCCGAACTGCAGGGCGTGATCGGCAACCGCGATCCGCAGCAGGTGGTGCTGATGTGCGGCTCCGGCGTGACCGCCTGCCATCTGCTGCTGGCGATGGAAACGGCGGGCCTGTCCGGCGCGCGCATCTACGCCGACTCCTGGAGCGGGTGGGTCAGCGACAGCAGCCGCCCGGTGGCGACCGGCGCCTGAGCCGCGCGGGGTCGGATCCGTTTTCCAACGGAGAACGGTTCTGACCCCATCAACCGAAAATCGGGTCAGAGCCCGTTGCGTAGCAACGGGATCCGACCCCGTGTCGATTCGAAGGATCGCGGAGAACTGTCGAAGGC
>NZ_RAWL01001450.1:0-387 GCF_003668885.1 Corallococcus sp. AB049A
GGCCGATACCGCACTGAAGACCGCGAACTCGGGTTACCTGACCCGTCGTCTGGTCGACGTCGCGCAGGACGTGGTGATCACCGAGGTGGATTGCGGTACCACCGAAGGCCTGATCATGACCCCGATCGTGGAAGGCGGCGACGTGGTCGAGCCGCTGAAGGACCGCGTGCTGGGCCGCGTGGTCGCCGAGGACGTGTTCCTGCCGGGCAACGACGAGGATCCGATCGTCACCCGCAACACCCTGCTCGACGAAGCCTGGGTCGCCAAGCTGGAAGATGCCGGCGTGCAGACCATCAAGGTCCGCTCGACCATCTCCTGCGAATCGGCGTTCGGTGTCTGCTCGCGCTGCTACGGCCGCGACCTGGCCCGTGGCCACCTGGTCAACAT
>NZ_RAWL01001451.1:0-387 GCF_003668885.1 Corallococcus sp. AB049A
ACGTGATGCACGCCTGCCGCATCGCAGGGTGCTACTTCTGCCCGATCAACTGGCACTTCACGCCGGCCGAGGTGGAGTTTCTGGTGCGCGATTCGGGTGCCAAGGTATTGATCGGCCATCGCGACCTCGTCGATGCGGCAGAACCGCTGCTACCGGCACACGTGCAGCTGCTGCGCGTGGATGCAGAAGGCACCGACCGCGCCGACGGCTATGCAAACTGGCTTGCGCTGCAGACGCCGTACGACGGGCCGATCGTTTCTCCGCGCGGGCACATGGCCTATACCTCGGGCACCACGGGCCGGCCCAAGGGCGTGGTACGCCAGGCCGTACCGCTCGATCAGCTCGAGGCGCATCTGCAGAAGGCACGCGCCGTGGTGGCTGCAACCT
>NZ_RAWL01001452.1:0-387 GCF_003668885.1 Corallococcus sp. AB049A
GCACGAAGACCGTGTCGCCGGGTTTGAGCAGGTGCCGCATTACCAGGTCGATCGCCTGGCTCGTGCCGGCGGTGATGAGCACATTGGGCGGGTCGGCCTGGATGCCGAGCTGCCGCGCACGCATCATGACCTGATGCCGCAGCGCCGCGTTGCCCAGTGGCGAGGCGTAGTCGATTACCGCATGCGTATCGGTGCGCGATACCTGACGGATGGCCTGCGTCAGGCCATCGACATCGCGCCAGTCTGCCGGCACGAAGCCGCCGCCGAGCTTGAGCATGCCGTCGGGGTAGCTGAACTGCTCGAAGATGTGTTTGGACTCGGCCTCCGCCCGGCGCGGGTCTGACCAGCCGCGCCCGTCGCGCCCCGTCAGGTTGCTCTCAGCCACGT
>NZ_RAWL01001453.1:0-386 GCF_003668885.1 Corallococcus sp. AB049A
GTGCTGGACCCGGTGATGGTCGCCACCAGCGGCGCGCGCCTGCTGGAAGACAGCGCCCTGCAGGCGATGCGCGAGCGGCTGATCCCGCTGGCCACGCTGATCACCCCGAACACGCCGGAAGCAGAGCTGCTGGTCGGACGGAAGATCGGCAACGGCGATGACGCCGAACGGGCGGCCTCCGCCCTGCTCGACCTGGGTGCAGGTGCGGTGCTGCTCAAAGGTGGCCATCTGCAGGAAGGCAACCGCGTGATCGATCGTTACTTCGACGGCGTCAGCAGCGAAGAATTCATCCATGCCCGCCTGCCGCTGGACGCACATGGCACCGGCTGCACGCTGGCCTCGGCCATCGCCGCGCAACTGTGCAACGGCTTGAGCCTGGCCAATGC
>NZ_RAWL01001454.1:0-386 GCF_003668885.1 Corallococcus sp. AB049A
ACCAGCTACTTTTCGCCAACTTTTCCGGTCGGCAACTTTTGGAAGCATTTTTTGACCTTAGTACTTCAGGTTTGTCTATTTGCTCATTAGCTTTGTTAATCCAGTTTATATAGCCATCGAATTCACTTATTGTAAAGAGATTACCAGAAGGAGAAGTACCAGTCTTATCTGATGCTAGCAATGGAGAGGCTGTTGAGAAGTGGAAGGATCAAGTTGGAAAGTATATGGCCGCTCTTTTAAACGTGCGATCAACCAAGTTGACCTCATTGAGCAAACATGAATTTTTAGAGTACTGGCACGAAACCCAAAGAAAGAATTATGTAAAAACCTCATGAAATAATAACGTGGTATTTTAAAGAACTGTATTCAATGCCTCTATCATACTA
>NZ_RAWL01001455.1:0-386 GCF_003668885.1 Corallococcus sp. AB049A
CATGTGTAGCAATTAGGTCACGAATGAGCGCGGCGGCGCCGTAGCGGCCTGTGGGCGTGACTACGATCACTGCCATGACCGGAGCCACCACTGCCCCAGCGCACAGTGACATCACCGCCCAGCGAGGCGAACCCCTCGTCGTGCTCGACGGAGTGAACAAGCACTTCGGCGACCTGCACGTCCTCAAGGACATCGACCTGAGCGTCAATCGCGGTGAGGTCGTCGTCGTGCTCGGCCCCTCGGGATCCGGCAAGTCGACGCTGTGCCGCACGATCAACCGGCTCGAGACGATCGAGTCCGGAACGATCACGATCGACGGCAAGGCGCTGCCCGAGGAGGGCGCGGCGCTGGCGAAGCTGCGCGCCGACGTCGGCATGGTGTTCCAG
>NZ_RAWL01000147.1:0-18915 GCF_003668885.1 Corallococcus sp. AB049A
GTGCCCAAGCCCCAGGCGGAGCGCCCCCCGCCGGAGTCCGAAGCGCTCTATGTGGCCGCAATCCTTCGGGATTCCCGGCTGCTCGCCCGGGACACCTTCCGCGTGTGTGATGAGCTGTCCCACATGGGGCTGCGGATGGTGCTGGCCCAGGCCACGTCCGGGCGCGGGCTGGAGGAGGCGCTCTTCGAGGCCTCCGAGGTCGTCAAGCGGACGCTCCTGGAGGCCGGCCGCCGGCTCTCTCCGGGGGGAATGGAGCTGGAAACGGAGTTCGTCCTCGCCTGTCGCGACATCATGAAGAAGCGCATTGACGAGCGGCTCGTTTATATAAAGCGAGCGACGGAACAGACGCAGGGGGCTTTTGATTTGACAGAGGAGACGCGATTGCTCCTGTCCGAGCGCAAGGAGCTGCTCGCCCTCCGCAAGCGCGTCCTGGATGAGCTGTCCCCCGCTTCCTCGCCAACGGGAACAAAGGGACCAATGCAACCGGTTTGAGTTCGCGTTTGTAAGAAAGCTCGACTTTGCGGTAGATCGGCCGGCTCGCCCAGGCCAAAGCACCTGATTTTCTTAAGGAGAAGTACCCGAATGCCGACGCAGAAGCCCCCCAAGGCATCCGTGAAGCCCACCAAGAAGAAGGTGGACCCGGTGATCCGCAAGAAGAAGGCCCCGGACAGCCCTGCGGCGAAGGTCACGAAGGCAGCGGAGCCTGAGGAGAAGGAGCTGCTGGCGAAGGACGCCCCCGCCGAGGCGCCCGAGAAGGTCAAGAAGAAGAAGGGCGTCGCCGCCATGGCCGACGACGTGGACCCCGAGGAGGCCGCGGAGGAAGCCGCCGCCGCCGTCCAGGTGGACCCGGACGCCGTGGAAGACGACGTGGAGGAGGATCCCGTCGCCGAGCGCAAGGAGGTCAAGGACCTGCTGGCCGCGGGCCGCGAGAAGGGCTTCCTCACCTATGACGAGGTGAACGACGCCCTCCCCGCCGACATCGTGTCGTCCGATCAGATCGACGACGTGATGAGCATGTTCGGCGACAACGACATCGAGATCGTGGACGCGCAGAAGGCCGCGCAGTCCAACGAGATCAAGCCCACCGTCGCCGTCGAGGAAGAGAAGGAAGACCAGGACGAGGACGAGAAGGACGAGGACGACGAGCCGGGCGGCAAGTCCAACGATCCTGTCCGCCTCTACCTGCGCAAGATGGGCAGCGTCAGCCTCCTCACCCGCGAGGGCGAGGTGGAGATCGCCAAGCGCATCGAAGAGGGCGAGAAGGAAGTCCTGCGCGCGCTGCTCGCCTGCCGCGTCGCCGTGGCGGACATCCTGGACATCAGCAACCGCCTGAAGACGGGCAAGCTGCGCGTGCGCGACGTCATCAAGGACGCGCCCGAAGAGGCCCAGTCGGAGAACGCGGAAGAGCCCGCCGACGAAGCAGCCGAGGGCGACGCCCCCGCGCAGCTGGCGCAGAGCGAGCTCAACAAGATCGAGCAGATCTCCAAGCAGATTGAGCGCTTCCGCAAGTTCGCCAAGGACTGCGAGGTCCTGGAGGAGGAGCTCTCCGGGAAGAAGAAGCTCACGGAGGTCCGCAAGAAGGAGCTGAAGCAGGAGGTGAAGGACCTCAGGACCAAGATGATGGAGGTCCTGGAGGAGATGCGGCTGAACAAGAAGCAGGTGGACCGCATCGTCGTGAACCTCAAGGGCCTCATCGAGCGCGTGGAGAAGGCGGAGGAGGAGCTTGGGGACCTGGAGCGCCGCTACCAGGTCAACATGAAGGACCTGCGCCCGCAGCTCAAGGAGTCGCGCGAGAACCCGAACATCGCCAAGAAGCTCCAGAAGCAGCTCAACTTCACCCCTGAGCAGCTGGAGGTCCTGGACCGCGACGTGCGCACGGCGGTGCGGAAGATCAAGCGCGTGGAGGAGGAGGCCAACCTCCCCGTGGACGCGCTGCGCCGCAACTACGACGCCATCCGTCTGGGTGAGAAGCGCGCCGAGCGCGCCAAGAGCGAGCTGGTGGAGGCGAACCTGCGCCTCGTGGTCTCCATCGCGAAGAAGTACACGAACCGCGGCCTGCAGTTCCTGGACCTCATCCAGGAGGGCAACATCGGCCTGATGAAGGCGGTGGACAAGTTCGAGTACAAGCGCGGCTACAAGTTCTCGACGTACGCCACCTGGTGGATCCGTCAGGCCATCACCCGCGCCATCGCGGACCAGGCCCGCACCATCCGCATCCCGGTGCACATGATCGAGACCATCAACAAGCTCATCCGCACGAGCCGCTACCTCGTGCAGGAGATTGGCCGCGAGCCGACGCCGGAAGAGATCGCGGAGAAGATGGAGCTGCCGCTCGACAAGGTGCGCAAGGTCCTGAAGATCGCCAAGGAGCCCATCTCCCTGGAGACGCCCATTGGCGAGGAAGAGGACAGCCACCTGGGCGACTTCATCGAGGACAAGAGCCTGGTGTCGCCCGCGGACGCGGTCATCAACATGAACCTGGCCGAGCAGACGCGGAAGGTGCTGGCCACGCTCACGCCGCGCGAGGAGAAGGTCCTGCGCATGCGCTTCGGCATTGGCGAGAAGAGCGACCACACGCTGGAAGAGGTGGGCCAGGACTTCGAGGTGACGCGCGAGCGCATCCGCCAGATTGAGGCCAAGGCGCTGCGCAAGCTGCGCCACCCCAGCCGCTCCAAGCGCCTGCGCTCCTTCGTGGAGAGCTGAAGCCGCTGAAGTAGACTGTTGAGCCCGGAGGCCTCCGTTCCCTCAAGTGGACCGGGGGCCTTCGTCGTTTTCCGCCCTGAGTGAGGTGCGCCGTGGCCGCGAAGAAGCCCGCCCAAGAGCCCCTGCCCTTCTCCGAGAGCGTGATGAAGCAGGTGCGCTCCATTCCCCGGGGAGAGGTGCGCTCCTACGCGCAGGTGGCCATCTACGCGGGCAGGCCGGGCGCGGCGCGAGGCGTGGGGCGGGAGCTGAAGCACCTGCCGGGGCAGGCCACGCAGGTGCCCTGGTGGCGGGTCATCCGTTCAGACGGGACGCTGGCACCCCCGGTGGCGCACGAGCAGGCGAAGCGCCTGCGCGCGGAGGGCGTCACCGTGACGGAGAAGGGGCAGGTGTTCCGCGTGGTGAAGAAGGACGGCAAGGGTTTATAGTCCGCGCGCGTCTGGCGTCAGAGACATGAGGGCCCTTAGCTCAGCGGTTAGAGCTGTCGGCTCATAACCGATTGGTCCCTGGTTCGAATCCAGGAGGGCCCAATTCCCCTCACCTTCCGCCTGTTGTCTTGGGAGCCTCCATGGAGGCGCCAGGGCGGAGCTCTGTCCCACCGCGACGATCGAGTGGGCCCGCATGTGAACCCGGAACTCGAAGCTCAGCGCTTGTCAGGTGAAGCCGCGGCCCTCCCTGTTCAAGGTGCCTACCAGCCCGTGCCCGGCACCCCGACGATGAATGGGGCCAGGAGGATGAAGATTCCGAAGGCTCCCAGCATGCCCAGGCCCAGCCACAGGTTCTCCCCGGGCAGCACCACGTGCCGCGGCTGCTCCGGGTTGTAGAGCACCTCGAGCGTGTCTCCTGGCTTGAAGTTGAGGGCCTTGCCCGTATGCAGCCCGATCTCCAGGAGGTCCCCTCCGTCGCCCGGACGGATGAGCACCCAGAGCCCGTACAGGTGCCTGCGGCGGAACTCCTTGTCGCGCATCATTTCCACCCCGTCGCCCCGCCTGAAGTGGTGCGCGAAGTCCTCTCCCCCCACGACCCAGCTCACCTCGGCCGGCAACCGGAAGGCGCCTCGCTGGAAGCGCACCAGCTTCATCGACTGGTAGGCCACGAACGCGAGGATGAGCACGCCCGGCATGAGCGCGCAGAGCAGCCCCATGGCATCGGGAGTGACGTGTGTCGACATGGCGGCTCCTTCATCACGCTGAAGCCGGCGGAGCATAACCTGGACGGAGCCGCTGCCGCCGCACGCACGGTCTACCCGTGCGTGCGGTCCATCTCCCTCGCCTACTTCTCGCGGGCCGTGGTCTCACCCGTGAGGGTGAACTGGGTGGCCGCCGCGGTCACGTCCACGGCGGTGAAGCCCACGGACGCCGGCGTCCCGCTGCCCGGCAGCTCGATGAGATCAATGCGGTCGCCCGTCACGAGCTTGCCGTCGATCTCCACCTGGAACGGGTCGCTGGCCGACCCCACGGAGAACGGGCCGTAGGAGCCGCCGCCGTAGAAGCTCCAGCCGGGCGCCGTCACCAGCGTGCCATCCATGTCCAGCTGGAGCCGGTCGTTGAAGCCCACGTTGCACGGGTACCAGTAGGACGCGAAGTCCCACCACCAGGGCCGCATGAAGCGGTCGTAGTTGTTGAAGTTGATGCCCTTCGCGACCAGGGCCCCGCGCGAATACACGGCCGCCGCGTAGTGCGCGCCGCCCTTCGTGCCCGGGAAGGTGGGCTCCAGGACCATCTGATCCTTGGACCCGCCCAGCCCGATGCGCAGCGTGCTGATCACCCGGGTGCCGTCGCGCGCCGTGAGGAACAGGCCCTGCTCCTTCGCACCGATACCGCCGATGGCCGCCTCCATCCGCCACGCCGAGGCACGCGGGAACTGGCTGGAGAAGCCGTCCTGCCTCACCGTGTTCAGCCCGGCAACGTCGATGCTCTTCGTTCCGGACTTCAGCGTCGCGTTGCCGGTCGCGCAGTTCCGGATGCCATTGAAGCCATCGATGCACTGCGTGGCGCTTGCCTCCTGCGCCATCAGCGTGTCGCCCTCGGAAGCCGTCCCTTCACCACAACCCACCGCCGCCATGCACAGGAGAGAGGCCGCCATCAGGCGACCCTTGATCTGGATGTTCATCGAGCTGAACCTCATTTGAGGGGATGACTGCTTGCCGGCACGGGGGGCCGGCCCCCACCCCCATTGCAGTCCCCACGCCACACGCCGCTCACTCGGAGGGGCAGGCGTGGGGAGCGCCCACCGTGGCTCGATGGGTCACAACGCGCCGCCCATCCGTAACCCTTCGGTTTACAAGCACGCGGAGAGCGGCGGCGCATGGGATGGTGCGGCATGGATTTCCAGGCGCGACTCGAAGCGCTCACGCACCACCTCCGGCCGCGTGCACCACCGAGCCGGCCCTACCTCAGGGAACGCGAACGGGGCGGGTGAACCACATGGCCGTGCCGTCTCCCAGCTCGCCCGCGCTGTTCGAGCCCCAGGCACTCACGCTTCCATCCATGCGCAACGCCAGCGAATGAAACTCCCCCACGGCCAGCACGGCCGTCCCCACGGCGCCAGGGGCCCGGACCGGAGACAGGCGCGTCAGGGTGGTCCCCTCCCCCAGTTGCCCATAGTTGTTGTTTCCCCATCCCCAAAGGCTCCCGTCCGACCGGAGCGCCAGGGAATGATTGCGGCCAGCGGCCAGCGTCACCACGTTCGTCAGGCCCGGGACCTTCGCGGGAAACATGCCCGTGTTCTGCGTTCCGTCTCCCAGCTGCCCATCGAGGTTATACCCCCAGGCATGGACGGCTCCGTCCATTCCCAGTGCCAGGGAATGAAATCCGCTGGCGCTCAGCGCCATCACGTTTGACAGTCCGTCGATCCTGGCAGGCACGCTTCGAGACACATAAGTCCCGTCCCCAAGCTGCCAAAAACCATTCGAGCCCCACCCCCAGACAGTGCCGTCCGAACGAAGGGCCAGGACATGACTGGCCCCGGCGGCGATGGCCACCACATCCGTTACCCCGAGCGCTTGGACGGGGAACAGGTGGGCAACGGTGGTGCCATCCCCCAGCTGGCCCAGGCTGTTATTCCCCCAGGCCCAGACGGTGCCATCCGCGAGCAAGGCCACGGAGAAACCGTCTCCTCCGGCCACGGCGGCGGCATTCAAGACCCCGGCGACCCTCGTCGGGAGAGGTCGATCCGTCGTCGTGCCGTCTCCCAGTTGCCCCGACCAATTCTTTCCCCAGGCCCAGACGGATCCATCCATCGCCACCGCGAGTGAGTGACTGAACCCCGTCCCCAAAGCCACGATGTCCCGCAGGCCAGGCACCTGTGTTGGCACGATGGTGGAAGACCTGGAACCGTCACCCACGGGGCCCCCTCGTTCATGAGCCCCCCAGGCCCAGACGGATCCGTCCGAACGCAATGCCACCGAAAAACCAGTTCCCACATTCAGGGCGACGACATCCGTGAGTCCGGCCACGGCGACCGGGGACTTCCGAAAGACGGTCTCTCCTTGCCCCAGCGCTCCGCCAACATTCAACCCCCACCCCCAGATCGATCCATCCGAACACAGCGCGAAAGAGATCAGATGGTTCGCTGAAAGGGCCACCGCGTTCTTCAATCCTGACACCTGAACAGGGGCAAGCCGCCGCAACTCGGTGTCATCCCCCAGCTGGCCATACCAGTTGTCGCCCCAGGTCCAGACTGTTCCGTCGGAGCGAAGCGCCAACGAATGGGTTGTCCCGGTCTCCACGGAGATCACCCCGGTCAGTCCAGGAACAGGCGCTGGAAACCACTGGCTGTAGATCGTCCCATTCCCCACCTGCCCGTAGTAGTTCTGCCCCCAGGCCCAGACCGAGCCATCGGAGCGCAGCACCAACGAATGACCGCCGCCAGCCGCCACGGCGACCACGTTCGTCAGGCCCATCACCCGGACAGGCGATTCTCGCGGTGTCGTTGAGCCCTCTCCAAGCCTGCCATCGCTGGACTCTCCCCAAGCCCACACGGTCCCGTCGCTCCGCAGCGCGAGCGAGTGGGATCCCCCCGCCGCCACCGCCACCACGTTCGACAGCCCGGGGACCTTCACGGGGAACAAGCGCCGCGTCCGGGTTCCATCGCCCAGTTGTCCGCTGTTATTGCCACCCCAGGCCCAAACAGAGCCGTCTGACTGCAACGCCAACGCATGAGTGAATCCCGAACTGATGGCCGTGATGTTTGAAACCATTGGCACCTGGGATGGCGTCGGGCGGCGGATCGTGGTGCCATCACCCGCTTGCCCGTAATCATTCCCACCCCAGGCCCAGACCGTTCCGTCGGAGCGCAGGGCCAGGGAGTGGGCCCACTCCGCATCCACCGCGACGATGTTCGACAATCCCGGCACGAGCTGCGGGAGATAGCCATAGCCATCCAGGACTCCCAGACCCAGCTGCCCACCGTCATTCGCGCCCCAGGACCACACGCTCCCGTCCCGGGTGACACCCAGGCCGTGCCGCATGCCTCCCGCCACGGCCATGAACGGAGGAGCCTTCACACTCCGGGTATGTCTTGAACCTGGGTCGTCAATCCCCGCCGGTGCCCCCGCCGCCGCGGGGTTTCCCATGAGAACCACGGGGAGACTGAGTGCAACGACCCACCAGGATGCCTTCAGGAATTTTCGCATGGCTCCAGCATACCCATACGCACTCCGGGTATTCCAGAAATGTCAGACGGTCATGTCAGGGTATCCCGCGTTGGTGGACATCCCCACCAACGCAGTGATGGAGACATACCGCGATGATGCAATACCAGACGCGAATCCCCTCCCTCAGTCAGGTCACCGCCACCCACTACACCCCCGGCGCGGACCATCTGTACTACACGGATGTCGGCACCGGTGAGGTGTGGTGGATGCCCGTCAACCCCGCCACCCAGCTCGTGTCCCGGAGCCAGGTGGTCGCCAAGGGCCAGCAGATCAACCTCAACGTCTTCGCCACGGCGGACGTCCAGTGGGACACCGCCGGCGCCAACCTGGTGGCCCGCAACTTCGCCCGCATCCTGCCGCTGACGGGCGTCAATTCGCTGGCGGAGATCACGCCCGCGAGCCTGGAGGCCGCCAACTGGGCGTCGGTGCCGAACAACAACTCCGTGCCTGAGAACGGGTCGTCCACCACCGGGCGCTTCTACGCCGTCCGCATCAACTACGCGTCGGAGTACCACTACGCCAAGCTGCGCATCTACAAGCTGGGCGCCCAGACGTGGATGGAGTGGGTGACCTACACCCTCAGCCCCAATCCCTACCGCGTCGGCGCGGGGCTCTCGGACGTGAGAGACCTGGTTGTCTCCGAATACGAGACGGCCTTGTACGTCAGCGCCCTGGACGTGAACTCCGGGCTCTACAGCGTCCTCTCCTCGCCGCGGACGAGCAGCGCGCTCAGCCCCTACCCCGAGTTCAGCATCCAGCCGCAGCCCGTCACCTACGAGCCCCTGGATGAGCCCCAGCAGCTGGTCCTGGATGGGGAGTTCATCTACGTGGTGGATGCCCACAAGCTCTGGCGCATCAACCTCGCCACGCAGGAGACGTATGCCGTCGTGACGGGCTTCTCCAACGGCAAGGGCCTGCTCCTGTCCAGCAGCGGCCCCTCGCTGATGGCCTACATCGCGGAGTCCAGCGGCAAGGTCTTCGCCGTGGACATCTCCGACTACGTCGGGGGAAGCACGCCCATCCAGGTCTCGCTTCCGGCCTACCAGCTCAGCACCACGCAGCTGGGCTTCCTCGCCTGGGCCAACCCGGAGCGCAGCGCGTTCTACGTCCCCCTCACCGACACGCGGGAGGTGGCTCGCGTCGACCTGCTCACCGGGGGCATCACCACGGAAGGCACCACGCTCACCCCGGCCCCCGGGCCCTCCAGCATCGAGGTCTTTTCCGACAGCACGCTGTACGTGGCGTGCACGACGGAGATGGGCCGGTTCACCCGCTCCATCACCGTGTCCAACGTGCTGATGCTGGGCATTGGCCTGATTCCGTTCGACTACATCAACAACTCCGTCCAGAACCCCGCCACGCCTGGGCCGGACGACGGCAAGGCCAACACCAGCTCCGCGCCCGGCTACTACTTCAGCGGCTACCCCAACCTGCCCTTCGGCGGGGACCTGAGCCTGATGCTCAACCACCCGCTGGCCTGGAACAGCGGGGTCCGGTTCTACAGCGTGAAGCTCAAGAACCTGGCGTCGGGGCTCACGCGCTCCATCGTGGACACGTTCTACGACTTCAAGTGGGACGCGACCGCCGCGCCGCCCCGCTTCAACAACCAGCCCACCGCCTCCACCGGAGGCCTGTTCCCCATCCGCGACCCGGCGGACCTCTGGTACAACGCCTACCTGGGCCTGCTGCTGAGGACCACCACCGCGGACAACGGCCACAACGTCCTGACGGTGGACTTCTTCGACGCCAACAAGCAGCCCATCCCGAGCGGCTCCTTCTCGCGGCTGCTCTTCGTTGACAACACCCGCTGCGGCGTCCGTCTGGAGTTGCCGCGCGTGGGCTCCAGCACCACGCCGCCCACGGCGGGCGTGTACCCCACGCTGGAGTGCGGCTGCCTGGCGTACGTGACCAAGAACGACCTGGTGGAACTGGACTTCACCGCGTGGCAGCCCCAGGGCTCCGGCACCTACAGCCTGCGCGTGTCCGGAGGGAGCGGGAACATCCCGCTGCTCGCGCAGGACGGGGTCGTCACCCAGGCGCCGACGCTCGTCACCAAGTCGCAGACGTCCGCCAGCAAGCCCATCCGCGTGGGCCACATCCTGGGCAACTGCGACGTGGCGAACGTGTCCATCGGACTGAGCGTGCCGTCGCGGGTCATCGACGGGTTCGGCTGGGTGAACCTGGGCGCCTCGACCTCCCGGTACTTCACCCTCATCAAGGGCCCCATCAGCCACACGCCCTGGACGGAGCCGTAGCCTCCTGAAGCCCCAGCCGCCGCACGCACGGTCACTCCGTGCGTGCGGCCGGTTCTCCCTGACCCGGATTGCTCTTCCCTCCTGCGTCCGGGATGCTTCCCTCCGACGTTTCGAAGGGATGGGGATGCACGAACAGAGACGAGGGGGAGTCCAGGCGCAATGCCTGATCATCAGCCTGGTGGTTGTACTCACGGCGGCGGGCTGTGGTGACGCGCCGGAGGCAGCGGGCTCCGTGGACACTCGGGCCTCGCGGCTCTTGGGGACAGGAGGCACTCCTCCGGTGGCGGAGCTGCTGGCGGACATCTGGCCGGGCGACTCCGACTCCAACCCCACCACCCTGACGAACGTCAACGGCACGCTCTACTTCGAAGCCACCGAATTCCTCATCGGCGGTCAGCCGTGGAAGAGCGACGGCACCGCGGCCGGCACCGTGCGCCTCAAGTCCATCTCCTCGCTTCCCAGCGCGGGGCCGGTGTCCTTCACGGCGGTCGGCAACACCGTGTTCTTCAGCGCCGACGATGGCTGGTTCGGCCGCGAGCTGTGGAAGACGGACGGCACCTCGGCCGGCACCGTGCTCGTTGAAAACATCTACAGGGAGGCGGCGGTGGGCACCCCCAACGCCCACTCCAATCCGTCCTGGCTCACGCCGATGAACGGGACGCTCTACTTCACCGCGACGGATGAGGCCGGGACCGACCGACTGTGGAAGAGCAACGGGTTCGACTGGGGGACCACCGCCGTCCAGCTCTATACGTATCCCGGGGCGCGGGCATCCTCCTGGCTCACGAACCTCAACGGCACCCTCGTCTTCGTGGCGAGCACCACCAACCTGGGCTTCGAGCTGTGGCGCAGCGACGGCACCGAGGCCGGCACCGCGCTCATCCAGGACTTCAATCCCGGCAGTGGCAGCTTCGTGCCTCCCTACATCCCACCGCTGCTCACGGTCTCGAACGGCTCCATCTTCTTCAAGGGCGATAACGGAACTTCCGGGTTCGAGCTGTGGAAGACCGACGGCACCGCGGCGGGCACGCAGCTCGTGCGGGATATCTGGCCCGGCGCCGGAGGCTCCCACCCTTCCGGATTCCTGGATGTGAATGGCACGCTGTACTTCATCGCTTCGGATGCCTCCACCGGCGACGAGCTGTGGAAGACGGACGGCACCCCGGCGGGCACCGTGCGCGTGAAGGACATCCGGCCCGGAAATCTGGGGTCCTCGCCGTCCTCGCTCACCGCCGTGGGCAACACCGTCTACTTCCTCGCGGATGACGGCGTCAGCGGCAGGGAGCTGTGGAAGACGGACGGCACCGACGCAGGCACCGTGCGCGTCCGGGACATCCTCCCCGGGACCGCGAGCCCCTCGCTGGCCTCGCTCACCGCCGTGGGCTCCACCCTGTTCTTCGTGGCGGATGACGGCGTCAGCGGCAAGGAGCTGTGGAAGACGGACGGAACTGCCGCCGGCACCGTGCGCGTGAAGGACATCTGGCCCGGCGCCATCGGGTCCGCCCCCTCGTCCCTGGTCCAGCGCAACGGCTTCCTCTACTTCGCGGCGGATGACGGCGTGTATGGCCGGGAGCTGTGGATGAGCGACGGCACCGAGGCGGGAACCGTGCTGCTGCGCAACATCCACACGACGCCACGAAATTCGTTTCCGGCGTCCATGATGGACCTGAACGGCACGCTCCTCTTCACGGCCATCAACGGCGTTCATGGCCGCGAGCTGTGGAAGACCGACGGCACGGCGGCGGGGACCGTTCTCCTCAAGGACATCAACCCCGGCCCCGCGAGTGCGTCTCCGACGGGATTCGTCCGGGTGGAGGACACGCTCTATTTCGCCGCGGAGGATGCGGCGGGCGGCGCCGAGCTGTGGAAGACGGATGGAACGTCTGCGGGCACCGTGCGAGTGAAGGACATCCGCCCCGGGGCTACCGGCTCGCTGAACCTCCAGGACGTCGTCCTCACGCGCGTTGGACGCACGCTCTACTTCGCGGCGGATGACGGTGTCAGCGGCAAGGAGCTCTGGAAGACGGACGGCACCGAGACCGGCACCGTGCGCGTCAAGGACATCCGCGCCGGGGCCACGGGGTCCATCACCCAGAGTGTTCCCGCGTTCGGCAACGTGGGCGGAGTGCTCTACTTCGCGGCGAACGACGGCACGAGCGGCCTGGAGCTGTGGAAGACGGACGGAACCTCCGCCGGCACCGTGCGCGTGAAGGACATCTGGCCCGGTGCCGCGGGCTCCGACCCCATTCGCTTCGCGGACGTGGCAGGCACGCTCTTCTTCATCGCCACGGATCCCACCTCCAGCTTCGAGCTGTGGAAGAGCGATGGGACGGAGGCCGGCACCGTGCGCGTGAAGGACATCAACCCCGGGTCTCCCTTCTCGTTCCCCGACAACTTCCTGGTCGTGGGCGGGACGCTCTATTTCACGGCGGAGGACGTCAGCTACGGCCGGGAGTTGTGGAAGAGCGATGGGACGGAGGCCGGCACGGTGCGCGTGAAGGACATCGCCCCGGGCGCGGCGCACTCCTATGTCTCCGAGCTCACGCCCTACCAGGGGCGGGTCTTCTTCGGCGCGGAGGACGGCTTGAGCGGCAGGGAGCTCTGGGTCACGGATGGGACGGAGGCGGGCACCGTGCGCGTGAAGGACATCCGGCCCGGGGCCGCGGGCTCGAGTCCGCAAGGTCTGAAGGTCATCGGGGATGCGCTCATCTTCAGTGCCTTCAGCGGATCCTCCGTGGGGTCCGAGATCTGGCAGTCGGATGGGACCGCGGAAGGGACGCAGCTGTTCCTCGCCATGCCGGGGACGGGCTCGTACCGGCCCACCGGGTTCGTCCTCAAGGGGGACACGCTGTACTTCCAGGGCAGTGATGCCACGCATGGGGCCGAGCTGTGGCACGCACGGCACGTCGTCGACGTGACGCCGCCCACGGTGACCTGCCCTACGTCCGTGGTGGCCTCGGCCACCGGTCCGCAGGGCGCGGCGGTGGAGTTCCCCTCCGCGACGGCGAGCGACGACAGCCCTGCCAGCCCCGCGTTGAGCTACAGCCATCCGAGCGGCAGCGTGTTCCCGCTGGGAGCCACGAACGTCACCGTCACGGCTCGGGACGCGGCCGGCAACAGCGCTGCCTGCTCCTTCCAGGTGACGGTGCGGGACACCACGGCGCCGGACCTGGTCTGTCCGGCGGACGTGTCGGCGCTGGCGACGGGCGACGATGGCGCGACGGTGGAGTACCCGGCGGCCACGGCCTCGGACGCCGTGTCCTCCGCGACGGTGGCCTACAGCCAGGCCTCCGGGACGACGTTCCCGGTGGGCACGACCGTCGTCACCGTCACGGCCACGGATGTCGCGGGCAATGCGTCCTCCTGCACGTTCCCGGTGACGGTGACGGAGACCGCGCCTCCGGCCATCACCTGTCCGGAGGATGTCTTCGCCGAAGCCGTCAGCGGCGAGGGCGCCTCGGTCCCCTACCCTCCCGCCGCCGCCACGGGGACGGGAGCGCTGTCGGTGACGTACAGCCAGGCGTCCGGCTCGGTCTTCCCCATGGGGGCGACGCGCGTCACCGCGATGGCGCGCGACGAGCGGGGACGCAGGGCGACGTGCGGCTTCACCGTCACCGTGCGCGACACGGTGGCGCCGGAGATGAGCTGCCCCCAGCCCCTCGTCGTGGAGGCCACTGGTGCGACGGACACGCGGGTGGACTATCCGGCCGTGCAGGCTTCGGATGCGGTCACGGCGACGCCTGCCGTGACCTACAGCCACGCGAGCGGGAGTGGGTTCGCGCTCGGGGAGACGCAGGTGGAGGTGACGGCGAAGGACGCGGCGGGCAACGCGTCCACGTGCACCTTCTCCGTCATCGTCGTGGACACCACTGCCCCCGCGCTCACGTGCCCGGTGGCAGTGGTGGCCGAGGCCACTGGAGCAATGGGAGCGTCGGTGGAGTACCCGGCGGTCTCCGCCATGGACACGGTGTCAGGGCCCGCGACGGTGCGTTACAGCCACGCTTCCGGCAATGGCTTCCCCCTGGGGCAGACGCCGGTCACCGTCACGGCCACGGATGCCGCGGGCAATGCGTCGTCCTGCGTCTTCACCGTCACCGTGCGGGACACGACGCCCCCCATGGTGGGGTGCGCCCCGGATGTCGTCGTGGAGGCCGAGGACGCCACGGGCGCGAACGTGACGTACTCCACCGCCGCCCCGTTCGATGCGGTCTCCGGCCCCGCCGTGACGATGACGTCCAGCGCGCCTCCGGGGTCTCGCTTCGCGCTTGGGGAGACGCCGGTGCGAATCACCGCCACGGATGCGGCTGGCAACACCGCCGCGTGCACCTTCACCGTCACCGTGCGTGACACGGTGGCGCCGGCACTGAGCTGTCCCCTGCCCCGCATCGTGGAGGCCGCCAGCGCGACGGCCACGCGGGTGGACTATCCGGCCGCTGTGGTTTCGGACGCCGTCACCAGCGCGTCCCGCGTGACGTACAGCCACCCGAGCGGCGCTGACTTCCCCCTGGGAGAGACGCAGGTGCGGGTGTCGGCGGAGGACGCGGCGGGCAACGCCTCCACGTGCACCTTCACCCTCACCGTGCGGGACACGACCGGGCCCGCACTGACCTGCCCGGCGAACGTCGTCGCCACGGCCACCAGCGTGAAGGGAACTCGCGTGGAGTATGCGGCGGCTGTCGCCACGGACGCGGTCTCCGCGCCAACGCTCGGCTACAGCCAGCCGTCGGGTTCGGTGTTCGAGCTGGGGACCACGACGGTCACCGTGACGGGGCAGGACGCGGCGGGCAATGCGTCCCACTGCACCTTCCAGGTGACGGTGAACCCCAAGCCCGTCACGGAGGAGGGGCCGCTGCCGCCTTCATGCTCCGGTTGTGCGTCCACGGACCCGGGCACCAGTGGCCTCGCCTGGAGCGCGGTGGCCATGCTGGCGTGGGGAGTGAGCCGTCGCCGCTCGCGCAGGACGGCAACCTCCTGAAGTCCCGGCCGCACGCACGGTCTACCCGTGCGTGCGGTCCATCTCCCTCGCCTACTTCTCGCGGGCCGTGGTCTCACCCGTGAGGGTGAACTGGGTGGCCGCCGCGGTCACGTCCACGGCGGTGAAGCCCACGGACGCCGGCGTCCCGCTGCCCGGCAGCTCGATGAGATCAATGCGGTCGCCCGTCACGAGCTTGCCGTCGATCTCCACCTGGAACGGGTCGCTGGCCGACCCCACGGAGAACGGGCCGTAGGAGCCGCCGCCGTAGAAGCTCCAGCCGGGCGCCGTCACCAGCGTGCCATCGATGTCCAGCTGGAGCCGGTCGTTGAAGCCCACGTTGCACGGGTACCAGTAGGACGCGAAGTCCCACCACCAGGGCCGCATGAAGCGGTCGTAGTTGTTGAAGTTGATGCCCTTCGCGACCAGGGCCCCGCGCGAATACACGGCCGCCGCGTAGTGCGCGCCGCCCTTCGTGCCCGGGAAGGTGGGCTCCAGGACCATCTGATCCTTGGACCCGCCCAGCCCGATGCGCAGCGTGCTGATCACCCGGGTGCCGTCGCGCGCCGTGAGGAACAGGCCCTGCTCCTTCGCACCGATACCGCCGATGGCCGCCTCCATCCGCCACGCCGAGGCACGCGGGAACTGGCTGGAGAAGCCGTCCTGCCTCACCGTGTTCAGCCCGGCAACGTCGATGCTCTTCGTTCCGGACTTCAGCGTCGCGTTGCCGGTCGCGCAGTTCCGGATGCCATTGAAGCCATCGATGCACTGCGTGGCGCTTGCCTCCTGCGCCATCAGCGTGTCGCCCTCGGACGCCGTCCCTTCACCACAACCCACCGCCGCCATGCACAGGAGAGAGGCCGCCATCAGGCGACCCTTGATCTGGATGTTCATCGAGCTGAACCTCATTTGAGGGGATGACTGCTTGCCGGCACGGGGGGCCGGCCCCCGCCCCCATTGCAGTCCCCACGCCACACGCCGCTCACTCGGAGGCGCAGGCTTGGGGAGCGCCCACCGTGGCTCGATGGGTCACAACGCGCCGCCCATCCGTAACCCTTCGAGTTACAAGCCCGCGGAGAGCGGCGGCGCATGGGATGGTGCGGCATGGACTTCCAGGCGCGACTCGCGGCGCTCACACAGCTGCTCCGGCCCTGGGCCCCGCTCTGGTCGCGCTCCATCCTCCAGGGCTGGCCCGAGTCCGGCGCCGCCTGGCCCGAGGACTGGCTGGCCCATGCCCGGTCGCTGGATGAAGCGGGCGAGCGGCAACTGGATCATGGCGTCCTCGTGGGCGCCCCGCCTCCGTCCCTGGTCTCGCTCCTTGGCACACTCCAGGAGCTGACCGCGCTGCCGTGGCATGAGGGCGTGCACGCACTGACGGTGTCGGAGACGCAGGGGCTCAGCGCCAAGAAGACCCATGAGCTCGAGCGGGTGCTCGCCCTGCTCGCGCCCCGGACGCGCTTCATCCACCAGGCGGTGGATATCGGTGGCGGCGTGGGACACCTCGCCCGCCTCTGTGCCCGGACGTTCGGGTGGACCTTCCACAGCATCGACCGGGACGGCGCGCTGCAGGACAAGGGGCAGCGTTGGCTGACGAAGTCACGCTCCTCCGGTGCGGGCACCCTGAGCTTCATTCAGGCCTCCGTCGAGGACGGGCTCCAGCCACGGATTGATCCACTCTTCTCCGGCGGGGACCGGGCCACCATCGGTCTGCACACCTGCGGGCCGCTCGCCCTCACGCAGATTCGCAAGAGCCAGGGGGCGGGCTTCGTGCTGAACGTCGGCTGCTGCTACGACAAGCTGGAGGCCCCGCGAGACTTCCCCGTCTCCCGCTTCGGGGGCGCGCATCCCCTTCCCTTCACTGCGCATGCCCTGGCGCTGACGACGCGGGGACGGCATCACAAGACCGACGTGGAGTTCGCGCGGATGAAGCAGGTGTACGCGTGGCGCTTCGCGTTTCATCTCCTGTCACGCCAGCGGTTTCCCGAGCTCGGCTTCGTGCGGGCAGGTGACGCGCCCCGGGCGCTCTATGCCGGACGCTTCGCCGCGTACGCGCGCGACCGCCTGGAGCGCCTGGGCCTCGAGCCCGGCATGACGGACTCCGCGTTGGAGGCCTTCGAGGTGTCCGTTCGCGCCGAGACGCGGAACCTGCTGCTCTGCCATCTGCTGAGGGACCGCTTCGCGAGAGCCTTGGAGGTCGTGCTCCTGCTCGATCGCGCGATCCTGCTGGAGGAGCTGGGCTTCCAGGTCGAGCTCCTCCAGCTTTTCGATCCACGCCTGTCTCCGCGCAACCTCGCGCTCGTCGCGTCGAGGGGCGCTTGAGCGGGCCTGCTCAGAGCATCTTCGCCATGATCTCGCGCTCGCGCTGATCGAGCTTGATTGAGTCGAGCGTCCAGTCGATGAGCTCGCCGGCGACCGAGGCGTCGAAGCCGAAGGCGCTGGCGGCCTCCTTCACCGACGCGCGCTCCTCGGTGGCGAGCTGTCCGTCGGCGCAGGCCACTTCGACGAGCATGCGCAGCAGGGAGGCGCGCAGCTCGCGGATTTCAATCTTGCTGACGATGTCGGTGAGCCGGCCGGGCTTCTGGAACTCCGCCTCGATGAGCGCGGCGACCTGCGGGTCGCGGGGCGACAGGCCGATGTTCAGCACCACCTCGTCGAGCTGCTGGCGCTCCTCGTCGGTGATGCGGCCATCGCTCGCCGCCACGTTGGCCATGGCCTGGACGAACGCCAGCAACTGCTCCTGGGGGTACTCGTGCGTCATCTCATCTCCTGGGTAGGCAGCACGTGGCTGACGGGAAACCCACGGACAGCCACGAAGCCGGACTGCTCGTGACCACAGGATAGTGGGCGCACATGAGGAGCGAAAACGGTTTCCGCCGGACGCGATGACGCGCAGGGACAAGCCCCCTCGCATCTTGGCACGGAACCCGTGACAATTCGCGGCATGACCCTGCGACGCTCGATTCTCTCCTTGTTGATTTTCTCCCTCGCGGTCGTGCCTGCCCTTTCCGCTTGTGGCTCCGATGACGGCGATACCCTGCCGGATGCGGGCACCAGACCCGACGCAGGCCCACCGCCCGACGCCGGTACCGGGTTCGACGCGGGCACCGAAGTGGACGCGGGCACCGAGTCCGACGCGGGTACCGAGCCCGATGCGGGCATCACTCCGGACGCTGGCACCACTCCCGATGCGGGCACTGAGCCCGATGCAGGCACCACCCCCGACGCAGGCTCCGAGCCCGACGCAGGCTCCGAGCCCGACGCGGGCTCCGAACCCGACGCGGGCACCAGCGCGGATGCAGGCACTGTCCTCTCCACCACCTGCGAGGGTACGTGCCAGGACACCGCGGTCACGGCCCGGATGTACGAAAACCAGGTGGTCCTGAACCACGCCTACTTCGGCTATGCGGGGCCGGAGAACGCCGGGGACCCCTGGATGCTGTGGATCGAACTCAGCAATGGCGCGACGGATGAGTGCCCGTCCGACACTTCGCCAACCCCCCCGCAGATCGCCACTCTCGAATTCGTGAAGGTACCGGTGGACACAACCCCGGAGACGGGCTCCACGGGGGGTAGACCGTCATCCGTGGTGTTCGACTTCGATGGCGCGCTCATGCCGCAGATCGCCGTTCGCAGTACGGGCCTCACCTTCACGCCAGTGGCGGCCTCGCTCTGCCCCAGCTGCATCGAGGCCGGGACGTTTCCCGCGAAGCACTTCGTGGCCTTCGACGTGAACGCCACCTACGCGAACGGCACCGTGTCCGGCCACGGGTACGCGACCTACTGCCCTTCGATGAACACCCTCTAGAACGACGGAGCGCCGGTCAGCCCTTGGGGCGCAGGAGGCGCCGGGTGGCGACGCGCACCACCCGGCCCTCTCGCGCGTGCTATCCCTGCCGCCATGAGCGACGAAAACCCGAGCATCCTGTCCCACGTCTCCATTGGCACGAACGACTTCGCGCGCGCCGTGGCCTTCTACGACGCGATCCTCACGCCGCTGGGATGCCGGCGGGTGTTGGAGTTCCCGAACGCGGTGGCCTACGGCCGCCAGTTCCCGGAGTTCTGGGTCCAGACCCCCATCGACGGGAAGCCCGCGACGGTGGGCAATGGCACGCACTTCTGCTTCCTCGCCACGTCGAAGCAGGCGGTGGATGCCTTCCACCAGGCGGCCCTCAAGGCGGGCGCCACCGATGACGGCGCCCCCGGCCCTCGGCCCCTGTATGGCCCGCCCTACTACGGGTGCTTCGTGAGGGATCCGGACGGCCACAAGATTGAAGCGAACTTCTGGGACGCGTCGCTCGGCGCCCACGAAGCCGTCTGAGCGAGCGGGGTGC
>NZ_RAWL01001456.1:0-386 GCF_003668885.1 Corallococcus sp. AB049A
GGCCAGGTCTACCGTCTTGATGAGGCGCCAGCGGAGATGCTGTTCGATGGCCTGTACAGCGGCCATGAAGTGAAGCAGGAACGCTGGGGCATCACCGAGACCTTCCGTGATCCGATCGTATTCGCGGCGCGGCGGGTCGATAACGGGTACACGGTCGGCCGCGATGCAGGACGGCTGATCGTCTCCGCAACGACCGCGGTGCTGGATGGAAAGGTTGAGACTGCCACCTTCCAGGGCGCGCAGCAGAACCGCAGGCCGGATGCCGCGCTGGATGGCTATGCACAGGCGCAGACGGCGGTCGCGCGCAATGCGCAGTTGTACCTGGGGCGCTACGACGGCCAGGGCCGCAGTGGTGTGTTCGGCTCGGATGTGCGCCTGGGTGACAA
>NZ_RAWL01001457.1:0-385 GCF_003668885.1 Corallococcus sp. AB049A
GCTAATCACACTGCACATCGTCAGTACCTAACGCAGACAATACTTGACATCTCAGGTATAAAAAACCACCTCAGGTTGTCTATCAAAGAAAAAAATATCGGTTTCCAGCGAATTTTTCATCAATGCAAAAACTCACGATTCACAATACATTCTTACGCATTGAAAATCCCTTCTCAGACGTATATCCAATACCGTAATATACTCGTAAATACGCGTCTCAGGTGGGGGATTGGTTTTGGGGGATAATAATTTATGTGTCACGTGTTTTGGGGGTACTGCGACGTAAAACATATAATAGTACAAATCGTTCGGTTGCTAATATACGAAAACATTTATATTTCTTCGTAGGTATTGTGATTGATAGCTTCTGCTAGCGATTTTGCGC
>NZ_RAWL01001458.1:0-385 GCF_003668885.1 Corallococcus sp. AB049A
GCGCAGCATCGCGCGGAAAGCCCGCGGCGAATTGGCGCGGTCCCAGTCGTCCGGGCCGGTGGGCTCGACTGCGCGGAGGATCTCCCGGTCGGCGTCACGGGCGGCGCGCCACTCATCGGAGTCCGAACGGCGGATGGGCCGCAGCCGGACGATCCCGGCGCGGGTGACCAACCGCTGCGAACGCATCTCCATGACGTGACCCGGCCCCTACTTCGATCTCGACCCGCGGTCGGCTAGGCCTGGCGCGCCAGGAAGAGCACGTCGACGATGTCGCCGGGGCGGACGTGGGTGACGTCGTCGGGCACGACCACCAGGCAGTTTGCCTCGGCCAGGCCCGCGAGCAGGTGCGCCTGCGCGCCGGTTGCCCCGCCGAACGGCTGCACCA
>NZ_RAWL01001459.1:0-385 GCF_003668885.1 Corallococcus sp. AB049A
CGCGCAAGCTGCTGCCGAATACTCTAGCGGCTCGAGTCGTTGTGGATGCCAATGAGAGTCACTCTTTTGTCACGAAGATGTCATGTAGTACCCAAGTAGTGAGACAAATACGGAAGATATTCCAGTGATGAGCTTGCATCTCGGCCATTGCTATGTACCTAGACGACTGCATCCCCCGTCTACTCGCAAGCTATTACCGAACACTCCGGTGGCTCAAGTCGATGTGGGTGCCACTGAGAGTCGCCGTTGTGAGCACCAAGATCCATCCATGTAGTGAGACAAAGACGGGAGACATTTCAGTGATGAGCTTTTTTTCTCGGCCGCCGCTATATAAGTACACGCTTTTTGCCCGAATTGAGAGGCCCATGTTGGTGAGTCTTCTCCC
>NZ_RAWL01001460.1:0-385 GCF_003668885.1 Corallococcus sp. AB049A
GGATCCCCCTGTGGAGCTTATTCAGTATGAAGCCGAACAGAACGTGAGTTTCGCGTACCCAGTCGAGCCAAGGACGGTCGCATCTTTTGGCATGAAGTAGGTTTTGTACATGTCATCGCCAGTCGTCATATGATGCACACTTGACGAGGAATCGCAGGTTCAATCAAGGAATGAAACGAAAGGGTCTTGTCGCTGACTGCGTAAGCACAGTATGTGTCCGGTCCTTTGGAGGTTTCGGAAAAGTGTCGGTTGATATGCCAAAGTGCCCGTCTTCGACGTCCTACTCCACAAGATGACAACGGCAGAGAGCTTCCACCATCAGGTACTGCAAATTGAAGTCAATGAGTATACATTTACATTCACTAGAGCCAGGCGTGGCGCCTGT
>NZ_RAWL01001461.1:0-385 GCF_003668885.1 Corallococcus sp. AB049A
ATCTCATTGTCATCAATGTAGCGCAGCAAGAACAGCGTTCGAACGGCCTTGCCAAGTTCCCGGAAGGCGAAGTACAGCTTGTTCTTCCGGCTGTAGGTGCCCAGCCGGCGCAGGATCGAGGACGCGGTGATCTTGCCCAATCGGATTGAGATCACCACCCGCAGCATGTCGTGGAGATGGGTGGCGATCAGTTGCCAGTCGATGCTGTCCCCGAACAGTGCCTGGATGTTCTTATAAGCCCTACCCGGTTCGGGCCGAAAGAATGTCAGGTCCTTGATGTTCCGGATCCGGGGCATCAGCTGGATGCCCAGCATGTGGGCCAGGCCGAAGACCGGATAGCTTTGGGCCTGCGTGTCGCCATGGACGATCTCAGGCTGGATGTCGG
>NZ_RAWL01001462.1:0-384 GCF_003668885.1 Corallococcus sp. AB049A
CGGCAAGGAGGAACGGGTCTCGGTGTTTGCCGTACGCGTGCCCGAGGCCACCTACAACCGGGTTGCCGCCGACAAGCAGGACAACGGCATCATCGAAGACGACCAGATCGGCAGCAAGCCGCGCGGCAGCCTGTCGCCGCGGTTCCGCATGCCCGCCACCGGTGGCTACATCACCCAATGGTGATGGGTAAGGAACTGACATGAGAGACCTGAACGACGCGATTGCCGATGTCGAAACCGATATCGGCCAGGTGCAGGCACAACTGGCCGCGCGTGGCGACCAGTGCCGGGAGCTGATCAAGGAACAGGAAGCGCTGCACGGGCGGGTCCGCGACGACTTCAACGCCCTGGCGCGCCTGCAGGCCGAGGCCGCCACCGATGCGC
>NZ_RAWL01001463.1:0-384 GCF_003668885.1 Corallococcus sp. AB049A
GGCAATAGACTGCTGGTTTGCAACTGGCTGGTACATGACAAGCCCATGCCAATCCTCTACAGTAAAACCGATCAAATCGAGAGGCAAATCTGGTTCAAGTTGGAGCCTTTGACCCAAAAGTTCTGTCGGGTGGGGAATACACTCATGCCACCTCAAATCACTCCACTTAACATACTATTCAGCAAGCCGTCCAGCTCCAGCTGAGCACCAATTCCAACAATCAGTGTTTTGCAAATGGTGCGTCACTATTGTCACCCATCTGGAGCCCTCATTTGACACTGGCTCATCAGACGTGTTGGCGGAAAGTTGGACGTGGTTTGAGATCATCCTCCTCCCAAATGCTGACACCAACATTCCAAAACGCACAAAGGATGGGCACAAGAT
>NZ_RAWL01001464.1:0-384 GCF_003668885.1 Corallococcus sp. AB049A
CCTGCTTGCAAGGCAGGCGCTCTCCCAACTGAGCTATACCCCCATGTATAATTAACTCTCAAGGTTTTAATTTCTAAAAATCAACTAACTTATAATGAAAAATACTTACTATTATAAGTACGCAAAGCAATAATATAAAAAATAATTCGTATTTTTTTATATTATTATTATTTTGAAATAATTTTGAATCAGAAAAAAAATTCACATTATTAATGTAACACGCTACACAATATATTAATAACGGTAATAAAGCAAAAGACTTAGCTACTCTAGATTCTATATTTATCAAAAGTACACTAATAATTAATATTATAATTTTCATTTATCCAACTTTCATTTCATAAATTACTTTAAATTCTAGCTAAGAACCTATCAAAATTAGGC
>NZ_RAWL01001465.1:0-384 GCF_003668885.1 Corallococcus sp. AB049A
GACCTACATGGGCCTGTTCTTCTCTGATAAACCGGAAGACATCGGCTGGCAGTTCGTTTCCGAGGATGTGCGCCTGCAGGACATCCGCAAGGCCAAGCCCGATGCGATCAAGGCACGGCAGATTCCCGCCAACAACTTCATCGCGCTGATCGACGGGGCGGTCGCCTCGCCGAAGCCGAAGGAGGAGAAGTTCTCCAACACGAAGATCGAGACGGACGGCGATGTGGCCTCGGTCTCGTTTGACTACAGCTTCCACGACGATGGGGTGAAGACCAACTGGGGCAAGGAAATGTGGCAGCTGGTCCGCACGGAGCAGGGCTGGAAGATCTTCTCGGTGATCTACTCGATCCGCGATTCACGCAGCCCGGGCGATTGAACGTCGCT
>NZ_RAWL01000148.1:0-18722 GCF_003668885.1 Corallococcus sp. AB049A
GGTGATGGGGGGGACTTGAGGGAAGCGGCGTCATTCGGGTCCTCGGGGTGGCAGCTGACAGGGGAAACGAAAAAGCCCCGCGCTCGGGAGGAGCGCGGGGCCGGGTTCGGAAGGGGGACCTTCAGGAGGTCCACTTCGGAAGTCAGGCGGTCCGCGCTCCGCGAGGAGTCAGGCCGGTGCGAGTGCGAGTCTCGGTCAGCACGGTCTGGACGCGCGCGCCCACGGAGGACGTCGTCCCCTCGTGCCGCTGGCTGTTCCTGCTGCGTCCGGCCATGGAGTCCCCATCCTAGCCGCTTCCACCCGCCAAGGTCAGGGGGCAGGCAACCAGCCCCCCGCTCCATGGCACCCACCGTGGTGCATGCGCCCCCGGCTGCCGACATTGAGCGTGTGTGAGCTGTCCCACCCCCTTCCGGAGCAACCCATGACCACCCGCAAGAAGAGCGACACCGCCCACAAGCCTGGCTTCGCCAAGGACCGCGTGGATCGGGGCCTGGAGGCGGACGACACCAAGCCCCTCTACGGTGATGACGTGAAGCACTCCACCGAGGAGCAGAAGTTCGCCCTCGACAGCGACGGCCCCGTCGGCGGCCCTGTCGCGAACCCGCGGAGCGTGCTCGACAACGTGGACGACGAGGAGCGCGAGGAGCGCGGCCGCCTCAAGGCCGAGGCCCGCCAGGAAGAGAACGAGCCCACCCGGGAATGAAAAAAACCGGGGCCCCGACACCCACGTCGGGACCCCGGCTTCAACACCTTGAAGTGAAGCGCCCGGCTACTTGGAAGCCGGCGTCTCCACCAGCGTGAGCTTGCCCAGGTTGAGCGGCGTCACCTGCTCCTGGATGACCAGCGGGTCGCCCACGAGCACCACCTGCATGGTGGCCGGATCCAGGTAGGACTCGGCCACGCGCTGCACCTCCGCGGCGCTGGCGTTCTCCAGCCCCTCCACGGTGCGCTTGAACTCATCCATCGGCCGGCGGTGGAAGTAGAGCTGCGCGGCGCTGCCGCCCAGGCCCTCCACCGTCTCGAAGGCGCCCGGGAACGCGCGGATGAGGCCTTCACGCGCGGCGGCCAGCTCCTTCTCCGTGATGGGGTTGGACTTGATGCCTGCCAGCTCCTTGATGAACTCATTGAGCGCCGGGCCCGTCACGTCCTGCCGCACGGCCGCGTACGCGGTGAGCGGACCCACGCCCAGGCGCGTGCCCAGGTGCGCGTTGGCGCCGTAGCTGTAGCCCTTGTCCTCGCGGATGTTCATGTTCAGCCGGCTGCCGAAGAAGCCGCCGAACACCGTGGTGGCCAGCTCCAGCGGGTACTCGTCCGGGTGGCCCGCGGCGAGGCCGGGACGGCCCACCAGCACCACCGTCTGCTCCAGGCCCGGCTTGGGCACCACGCGCACCTGCTGACGCGGCGGCGCGGGAGGCGCGGGCGGCGGCTTGGGCGCCACGGCCCCGCCCTTCCACCCGCCGAAGTACTTCTTCCCGTACTCCACCGCCTGCTGGAGCGTGATGTCGCCCGTCATGATGAGCGCCGCGGCGCGAGGCCCCGTGTTCTTCAGGTAGAAGTTCTTCGCGTCCGCCAGCGTGAGCGACTCCACCGTCTTCGGCGTGCCGCCGGACGTGTGGCCGTACGGGTGGTCCGCGCCGAACACGGCCTGGTAGTAGGCCTGCTGCGCCAGGAAGTTCGGGTCGCCCATGCGGCGCACCAGCTCACCCAGCTGCTGCTTCTTGCGGCGCTCGAAGGCCTTCGCGTCGAAGGTGGGCCGCAGGACGACGTCCGACAGCAGGCTCATCGCCGCGTCCACGTTGGTGGTGAGCACGCGCGCGCCCACGAAGGCGCCGTCCGGATCCACCGACATCGCGGGCGACACGCCCAGGTCCGCGAACGCGTTGTCCAGCGCCACCGTGTCGCGCTTGCCCGCGCCCTCCAGCAGCATGCGGTAGGACAGGTCCGCGATGCCCAGCTTCGCGGCGGGCTCCTGCGCCACGCCCGCGGCGAAGGCGATGCCCACGAACACCAGGGGCAATTCCTTGCGCGTGCTGACGATGACGGTGAGGCCGTTGTCCAGCTTCGCCTGCTCGAAGGTGGGCAGCACCAGCTCCGGCGACTGGCCGGGCTTGGGCTGCTGGTCGCGGAACGCCTCCGCGTCCGGCGCCGGTGTCTGGGTTTGCGGCTGGGATGCGGGCGGTGTCTCCGCGGGAGGCGTCTCCGCGGGCCTGGTGGTGGCGCAGCCGGCGACGGACAGCGCGAGGAGGGCAGTAAGGATTCGGCGGTGCATGACTTAACGGGCCTCCTTGCCCGGAGCGGAAGACGGCGCGGCCTTGCCGGCGGGCGGCACGGCGTGCAGCACGACGCGCCCGTCGGGGCGCAGCACGTCGTTGGCGAACTGCTTCACCGTTTCGGGCGTCACCTCCTGGTAGCGCGCCAGGTCCTGCGCCACGTAGCTGGGCTCGCCCACGAACTGGTTGTACGACTGGAGCGTGTCGGACTTGCTGCCGGAGCCGCCCACGGCCTGCAGGCCCGCCAGCTGCCGCGTGTCATAGCGGGTGCGCGCGCGGACGATCTCCTCCTGCGTGACGCCGTCCTTGCGGACCTCGTCCAGCACCGCGTCGATCTCCTTCTTCAGCTGGTCCGTGGTGACGCCGGGCCGGGCCACCGCCTCGATGGAGAAGACGGACTGCGCGCCCTGGCTCTGCTGCACGGCCTCCACGTTCTGCGCCAGCTGCTTGTCCAGCACCAGCCGGCGGTACAGGCGGCTCGCGCGGCCCGTGCCCAGCGCGGTGGCCAGCACGTCCGCCGTCGCGTCTCCGGGCTTCAGGTACGGGGCGGTGAGCCAGGACATGGAGAGCAGCGGCAGCGTGGCCACCTTCTCGTCGTGGCGGATGGTCGTCTCGCGAGTGACCCGCACGGGCTTCACGTCCGGACGCTGGGGCTTGGGCCCGGAGGGCAGCGTGGCGAAGTACTTCTCCACCAGCGCCTTGGCCTTCGCGGGGTCGAAGTCGCCCACGATGGCGAGCGTCGCGTTGGAGGGCGCGTACCACTTGCGGAAGAACCCCTTCACGTCATCCACCGTGGCCGCGTCCAGGTCCTTCATGGACCCAATCACGTTGCCGGAGTACGGGTGCGGAGGCGGGAACAGCGCCTGCCACGCCTTCTCCTGCGCCTCGCCGTAGGGGGCCGTCTCCACGCCCTGGCGGCGCTCGTTCTTCACGACCTCCTTCTGCGTCTGGAGCTTCTTCTCCGTGAGCGAGTCCAGCAGGAAGCCCATGCGGTCGCTCTCCAACCACAGCGCCGTCTCCAGCAGGTTGCTGGGCACGGTCTCGTAGTAGTTGGTGCGGTCGAAGCTGGTGGTGCCGTTCAGGTCCGTGGCGCCCGCCTGCTCCAGCAGGCCGATGTGCACGTCGTCCGGCACGTGCTTGGAGCCCTGGAACATCATGTGCTCGAAGAGGTGCGCGAACCCGGTGCGGCCCGGCGTCTCGTCGTAGGCGCCCACGTGGTACCAGACGTTGACGGCCACCACGGGCAGCTTGCGGTCCACGGAGAGGATGACCTCCATGCCGTTGGGCAGCGTGTACTTCTCATACGGGATGGCCAGGTTTTCGCGGCCGGGCTCCAGCGGCTTCGCCTGGGGGGTCTGAGCGAGCGCCGGAAGCCCCACGAACAGGGCCGCTGCGGCGAGGGCCTTCAATCGGGACAAGGTTCCTCCACGGTTCAGGACGGTCTGTCGCGCGCTTAGCACGCGCCCCGGGGCCTGTAAGCCGGAAGGCGACCGGGTGGGCGCCGGGGTGCCGGGTGTTGCTCGCCGTGCGACACTGCGGCCATGAGCCTGGAGGTGCCCCTTTCCCAGCAGGGCCGCTGCGCCGTCCACCCGGACCTGCCCGCGGGCGGTACATGCTTCCGCTGCGGCGGCTTCTTCTGCGCGGACTGCGCCACGTCCGTGCCGGGCCTGGTGGCACGGCTGTACTGCAGGGCCTGCGCGGCGCGCCCGGACGTGAACTACCTGGAGGCCCTGCGCCAGCGTTACTGGGGCAAGCGGGATGGATGGGCGTGGTGGGTTGCGGGAGTGACGCTGCTGTTCTGCGTGGCCACGGCCGCCGCCCTGACGGAGTGGGGGCTGGACGCGACGAAGGATTCGCTGTTCGCGCTCCTCTTCTTGGTGCCCGTACCGGTGGGCGTGGCCTTCTTCCTGGGCAAGCGCTGGGCGCGGCATGCGCTGCTGGCCACGCCGCTGGTGATGGCGGTGGTGGCGGGGGCCCTGGTGCCGGATGCGCGCTTCTTCTTCGCCTTGTGCGTCATGCCCGCGCTGCTCATCGGGGTGCGCATCCACCGCGACGCGCGCAATCAGCTCTTCTTCCAGCTGCCGGTGCCGCCCAGGGCGCTGAAGGCGCTGTGGGAGCAGCGCTTCAACAACCCCATGGCGCAGCAGGCCCTGCGGTTCGGGTTCAGCTCGGTGCTGATGCCCCTGCTCGCGCCCATCGCGGTGATTTGCGGCGCGGTGGCGCTGACGCGCGTGGACCCGGAGGCGACCCCGCCCATCGGCCGCCGGGGCCAGGCCATCACCGGCCTGGTCCTGGGGCTCGTGGGTCCGTTGCTGTGGTGGCTCGTCCTGCTGCCGTTGCTGAGCGGCCGGACCCACTTCTGACCGCGGCGGTCAGGGGGACCGGACGCTCACCCTCCCCCGCGTGCGGATGGCGTCGCGCGCCTTCTCCAGCGCGCCCTCACACGCGCCGGTCGCGTTGTCCAGGACCATCTCCGAGCCCACCCGGGACAGGTTCCCGTTCCGGTAGCACGCGCCCAAGGGCAGGTCCGTCAGCCACTGGCTGTGGACGAACGTCACGTGCAGCAAGCCGCCCTCCTCCAACCTGACGTCATGGGGGGACTCGAAGCCCATCACCGTGCCTCCGCTCAGGAAGATGGTCATGTTCCAAGACTGGCCGTCCAAGGCGAGGGTGCGGGCCGAGAAGCCACCCTCCCCCAGCACGAAGCTCACGCGCCGGTAGGTGCCGGGCGGCAGCCTCAGCTCTCCCCCCTTCCAGGCCTTCCCCGTGGAGAGGTCGATGGAGAACGGACCCGCGAGCGTGAGCGTGGCCGGGGAACCTTCGGGCTGCTCGCACCCGGTGCCCTGCGGCAGCGGGTCGCTCAGGTCGCCGCAGCGCATCCCCTCGCCCAATTCCACACGGATGTCGGCCACCTCCATGCGGACCTCATTCAGGGCGAAGCGCATGCCGTCGCTGGACATGATTTCGGGAGGACCGGCTGGGTCGGTCATGGCATGGACGCCGGACGCCGGAACCGGCAGGGAAGACGCGCCCACCGAGGCCGTGTTCAGCGAGAAGACGAGCCGGGTGGGGCTCGGGTCGCCACAGCCGGACATCCCCAGGGACAGCAAAGACAGACACAACCAACGTGAGTTCATGGACATGGGTTCACCGGTGGGAGGCGAGGTACATCCGGGTGCTGACTTCGATGTTCTGCTGCATGCGCTCGGCGGCGCCCGCGCACGCACCCGTCCCTGTCTCCAGGCGCAGCGTGGTGCCATCCAGGGTGAGGTCTCCCAATGCCAGACAGCTGGCCACGGGGATGCCGTCGAGCCACGTGGTCAAATCCAGGCTGCCCACCACGACGGTGTCCTCCGCGGGAACGGCGATGTCGAAGGGGCCCCGGGGCTCGAAGCGCAGGGCCGCGGTGGAGGCGAAGGCCACCTTCAGGACATGGCGCTGATCCTCCCAGGTGAAGCTCGCGTCCACGCTGAAGCTGGGGAGCGCGGGGGTGTTCTGGCCCAGGCGGGCTTCGATGCGGGAATAGGTTCCTTCAGGGATGCGGAGCGTCCGGTCCGGGATGATCGTGGCGCTCAACCAGTTCACGTCCAGCGGCTCCCGCACGCTCAACGCCCCGGGCTGTCCGTCCGCCGCGTCGGTGCAGGTCATCAACGGAGCCAGCTTGCCCTCGTAGTCCGAGCACTCGCGCCCGGACGGCAACTCCAGACGCACGTCGAACAGCGTGGCGTTGGCGGACTCCACCGTGAACTTGAGGCCGTCGTTCGAGGTGAAGGTGGGCGACACGAGCGGGGCGTCCATCGCCGTCCGCCGGGACGGCGAGGACTCCTCCGTCAGCGGACGCGTGTAGGTCGTCGCGTTGATGCCGAAGCGCAGCTCGGTGGTGTCCGGGCCGCTGTCACACGCAGGCAGACCCAGCACGGCGACAGCAAGGCCGGAAGCACGCAACCAGGGGATGGAGGGCATGTCGGAAGGAAGCACCGCGAAAGGGGGAGCGCCTCCGGCCGGACGTCCCGATGCGAGCGCCTCGGAAGGCCCTCGAAGCCCCAGCATGCCCGATGCCCGGGGAGATGGACAGACATCCGTGAAGGCAGGCCATGTCAGCGGACAGGCGGGTGCCCACGCTGAAGGAGGAACCCCCACAGGAGAGACGCCATGGCAACGCAACGAGTAGGCGACGTGATGACCCCGGACGTGGAGGTCGTCCGCCCGTCGGATTCCCTGAGGGTCGCCGCGGAGAAGATGCGCGCGCTGAACGTGGGCCCCATCCCGGTGTGTGACGGCGACCAGCTGGTGGGCATGGTCACGGACCGGGACATCGTGATTCGCGCGGTGGCACAGGGCCTGGACGCCGAGCGCACGCAGGTGGCCCAGGCGATGACCCGCGGCGTGGAGTTCTGCTACGACGACGACGACCTCACCCAGGCGGCCGAGAAGATGAGGGCCTCGCAGATCCGCCGCATCCTGGTATTGAACCGGGCCAAGCGGCTGGTGGGCATCCTCGCGCTGGGAGACATCGCGGCGGAGCTCAGCGACCAGGAGAGCGGCAGGACACTCGAGGAGGTCTCCGCCCCGTCACAGCCGGCCGCGCCGCACTGAAAGCAGCGGCTACATGCCGCCGAGCTTCGTCTCCAGCTCGGACAGGTCGCGGTGCACGGCGGCGTCCGTCTCCCGCAGGCCCTCCACCTTGCGCACGGCGGAGATGACGGTGGAGTGGTCCTTGTTGAAGCGCGAGGCGATCTCCGGGAAGGAGCTCTTGGTGAGCTTGCGGCTGAGGTACATGGCCACCTGGCGCGCATGCGCGAGCGCCTTGTGGCGCCGGTCCTCCTTCAGCGCCTCCACGGTGACCTTGTAGAAGCGGGCCACCTCGCGCTGGATGGCCTCCACGTCCACGGTGCGCTGCGCGGGCAGGATGTCGCGCAGCACCTGGGACGCGAACTCCTCCGTCACCGGCTGCTTCGTGAGGCTGTGCATCGCGGACAGCTTCACGAGCGCGCCTTCCAGTTCACGCACGTTCTTCTGCACGTGCTTCGCGATGAAGTGCGCCACGGGGTCCGGCAGGTTGAGGCCTTCCTGTTCGGCCTTCTTCTGGAGGATGGCGACGCGCGTCTCGTAGGAGGGCTCGCGGATGTCGGCCATGAGGCCCATGGCGAAGCGGCTGCGCAGGCGGTCCTCCATGCCGGGCACCTCCGCGGGCACCATGTCGCTGGTGAGCACGATGGCCTTGTTGAGGCCGAAGAGCGTCTCGAAGGTGTAGAAGAACTCCTTCTGCGTCTCCTCGCGCTTGCCCAGGAACTGGATGTCGTCGATGAGGAGCACGTCGCACTCTTCGCGGAACTTCCGGCGGAAGTCCGTCATGCGGTGCTCGCGCACGCTCTCCACGTACTCGTTCGTGAACTGCTCGCTGGAGAGGTAGACGATGCGCTGGGTGGGGTCCTTCTCCCAGATGTGATTGCCCACGGCCTGGAGCAGGTGCGTCTTGCCCAGGCCGGTGCCGCCGTAGATGTAGAGCGGGTTGTAGTTGTGGCCCGGACGGTGGGCCACGGCCTGCGCGGCGGCGGCGGGCAGCTGGTTGCTGTCCGCGACGACGTAGGTGTCGAAGGTGAAGCGCGGGTTGAGGCGCGAGGGCCGCGTCGAGTTCACCTTGATGGTGGGCGTGGGCGGCAGGTCGGAAGAAGTCGGCGGAGGGCCGACGACGACCTCATAGGCGACGCGGCCCAGGGACGGCTCCAGCCGGGCCAGGTGCGTCTCCAGCATGGAGCGGTAGTGGTCATCCACCCAGTCACGGAAGAAGCGGTCCGGAACGCCCAGGACCAGGGCGTTCTCGCGCACCTCCATGGGGCGCATCCGCTCCAGCCAGGTGAGGGCGTAGTGCAGGCCCTCCTGGCGGATGGCTTCCAGCGTGCGGGTCCAGATGACGCCGGCACTGGGAAGCGAAGGCGAAGGGGCTTGGGCGAGGGCGTTCACGTAGGAGGCTCAAGAACGCGCGCGGAAGGAGGGAACCCGCGGGCGTTCGGCGGTGCTAACACCCGCTCTCCGGCTGATCAAGGAACCGGCCTGTAGCACGGATCAGCGGGACGCCCTGGCGGGTGGGGATGAACACTCACCGTGGCCCACAACTCCTACGCCGGATCCAGCCTCATGAGGACTTCGGCCGGATCCTCGTGGGGCACGGTGTGGAAGCCACACTTCTCCAGGACGCGGATCGACGCGAGGTTGTGGGTGGCGACCCACGCATGCAGCGGCCGGGTGGGCACGAGCGGGAGGAACTCGGAGAGGGCCCGGGTGGCGAGGCCCTGGCCCCAGTGCTCGCGGCCGATCCAATAGGCGACGAGGCGCTGGCCGTCCTGTTCCCAGCTGCCGATGTTCCCCACCACCACGCCGCCCATCACGATGGTGCGGTTGATGTTCCCGGGGCGCAGGACGTTCGTGCGCCAGTGGGTCATGAACGCATCGCGCTCCCGCGATGGAAAGCCGGCCATGCGCGCCGCTTCGGGGTCGCGCTGGTGTTCGAAGAACAGGGGGAGGTCTTCATCCGTGACGTCGCGGAGGAGCATCCTGGAGAAGCTACTTGAACGGGCCGCGCACCCACCCGCTCGCCGTTCCTTGCCCCCTGCTCCCTTTTCCTACATGATCGCCCGGTCCACCCGGCGCAGGGCTGCACGGTCGGCGCTGGTGATCCTTGATTGACTTGTCCAGGAAATAGGGTTACGGACGCCCCCTTTCCACTGTACGGGTCGCGCCGGTGATTGGCGCCGCCTTCAGCCTTCAGGAGTCGTTGTGTCCAAGCGCACGTACCAGCCGTCGAAGATCCGGCGCAACCGCGCCCACGGGTTCCGTAAGCGGAATGCCACCAAGGGCGGCCGGGATGTCCTCAAGCGCCGCCGGGCCAAGGGCCGTAAGCGCCTGGTGGTGTCGTCGTTCAAGAAGTAACTGGACGCACGGACGATGGCCGAGGGAGCGGCGCCGCGGGTGCCTCAGGCAACCGACGAGCGCTTCCCCAAGGCCCTTCGCCTGCTCCAGCGCCGTGAGTTCCTCGAAGTCCAGGAGGGCGGTCAGAAGGTTCCGTCCGACTGCCTCCTGGCCCTCGTTCAACGCAACAACCGGGCGCACTCCCGCGTAGGGCTCACCGTCTCCAGCAAGGTGGGCAACGCGGTGGTGCGCGCACGCCTGCGCAGAGTGCTCCGCGAGCTTTTCCGCAAGCACCGCGGGCAATGGCCCCCCGGTCTCGACGTAGTCCTGGTCGTTCGCTCCTCGGCGAAGGAAGCCTCCTTCGCGCAAGTTTCCCGTGCGTTCGACGGCGTCACCCGTAAGCTGCAACGGCTCTTTCCAGCACCCCGCGTGCCGCCTAAAGAGCCTGCCGCCCCATGAGTCCACTCGCCTTCGTCATCGCCCTGCCCATCCGCTTCTACCGGCGGTTCCTGGGGCCGCTGCTGCCGAAGGCGTGTAGGTTCCATCCCTCGTGCTCCACCTACGCCATGCAGGCGCTGGAGAAGCACGGCGGCTTGAAGGGCAGCGCCCTCACCGTCTGGCGCCTGCTGCGCTGCCAGCCATTCCACCCCGGTGGATTCGATCCCGTCCCCTGACGGTTTGCTTCCGCCCGCCCTCCGGCGCCGTGCCGCCGGCACAGGGAACTCCATGACGAACGACCCGCTGTCGCCCCAGTCCAACGATTCGCAGAAGCGGCTGCTCCTGGCGCTCGCCCTCTCCTTCGCGGCTACCGCCGCCTACACCTTCTTCTTCGCCCCCAAGGAGCCGCCCCCGGGCGCCACGGGCGCGGACGCGGGCGTGGAGATGGCCGCGACGGCTGACGCCGGCACCCCGGGCATGGCCGCCGTGCCGCCGCCGGGCGCCACCGGCGAGGACGCGGGCACCCACGCGGAGGCCCCGCTCCCGCCTGCGCGCACCGTGGAGTTCAGCCGCCCGGAGGTGAAGTACACCTTCTCCTCCGAGGGCGCCGGCCTCACCTCCGCCGTGCTCCAGGGCACGAAGATGCGCGAGCAGCAGTCGCTCACCGTCAAGGAGGGCTTCGAGAAGCTCTTCGGCAAGGACATCCCCCCGCCGCCGCAGATGAACGTGGCGCACCCGGTGGCCGGCCAGCCCCTGCCGCTCGCGGTGACCATCGAAGGCGGCGCGCCGCTGGCGGCGAACACCCGCTACGCCGTGCAGGAGGGCTCCACCGACAACGGCGGCAGCGTGGCGTTCACCGGCCGCCAGGGCCCGTGGGAGGTCACGAAGACCCTCGTGTGGCCGCGCGACGGCTTCGAGTTCACCTACACCCTCCAGGTGCGCAACACCTCCGCCCAGGCGCAGTCGGGTGAGCTCAAGGTGCACTACGGCCGCGCCATCGACCCGGAGTTCGAGCACGCGCCGTCCTTCTTCGGCGGCGTGGGCAACCTGAGCCGCTCCGCGTGCTGGGTGGAGGACAAGCTCCACAACCTGTCCCCGGGCGACAAGCCGCCCGAGGAGACGAAGGGGCCCATCTCCTTCTTCGGCATCAACCAGCAGTACTTCCTGTCCGCGCTCTACCCGCTGGACGGCGCGCTCAACGGCCACTGCACGCTGACCGCCACGCCCACCGCGCGCGAGGTGTCCGCGGGCTTCCCGCTCAACGTGGGCCCCGGCCAGGTGGCCACGTTCCGCTTCGGCGGCTACCTGGGCCCCAAGGATCCGGACCTCCTGCGCATCGTGCCCGGCACGGAGCTGCGCGCCGTGGCCGGCCTGTCCACCACGGCCTTCCACCCCATGCTGGAGGACACGGTCGACTTCGGCATCTGGGCGGTGGTCTGCAAGATCCTGCTCGCCGTCATGAAGTTCTTCCACGGCATCGTGGGCAACTGGGGCGTCGCCATCATCCTGCTCACCGTGGTGGTGAAGCTGGCGCTCCTGCCGCTCACCTACCGCTCCATGGTCAGCATGGAGGCGGTGAAGGTGCTCCAGCCGAAGATGGATGAGATCCGCAAGAAGTTCGCGGACGACAAGGAGCGCCAGAACCTGGAGATCATGAAGCTGTACCAGGAGGCGAAGGTGAACCCCCTGGGCGGCTGTCTGCCGCTGCTCATCCAGATGCCGGTGTGGATCGCGCTGTTCACGTCGCTGCGCAACAGCTTCGAAATCTACGGCGAGCCCTTCTTCGGCCCCATCTGGCGCGACCTCACCTACAAGGATCCGACGTACATCCTGCCGCTGGCGCTGGGCGTGTCGATGATCATCACGCAGAAGATGCAGCCGCAGATGATGGACGCGGCGCAGGCGCGGATGATGACGTGGATCATGCCCATCATCTTCACCTTCACGCTGCTGCAGTACCCGGCGGGCCTGTCGCTCTACATCTTCACGAACAACGTGCTCTCCATTGGCCAGCAGTGGGGCCTGCGCAAGTGGCTGGACCGCAAGAAGAACCAGACGGGCGGCGGGACACCGGCGGTCATCACCGCCGGGGGAGGCAAACGCAAGTGAGCGGGACTCAGGGCGTGGCGGCGGGCGGCGCGGACTTCCGCCCCCGGGTGGAGAAGCTGCTCACGGACATCCTCGGGCTGATGGGGTTCCCGGCGCGGCTGGAGCTGCAGGACACCGCCGACGGCAGCCTGTCCGTGGCGCTCCACTTCGAGTCCGGCGCGCCTCCGGGCGTGGAGCCGGGCAAGCGCAGCCAGGTGCTGGATTCGCTCCAGTTCCTGCTCAACAAGATGCTCCACCGCCCTGGCGTGGAGCGCCGCTGGGTGATGCTGGGTGCGGGCGCGCACCCGGAGCCCCGCCAGCGCCGTGAGGCCGCGCCGCAGCCGCCGGCCCCTGCTTCGGCTCCGGTCGCGGCCGTGGCCCAGGCGGCGGCCTCCTCGCCCGCGCAGGCGCCGGCCCGGGGGGCTGCTCCCGCTCCGGCCGCGCCGCGAGAGGCACGCAACGCCCGGGGTGGCCAGCCGGCGCAGCAGGCCGCGAAGCCCGCGCAGGCCCAGGCCTCCGCGAAGGCCTCGGAGGCGGACGAGCGCGCGCTGCAGGTCGAGGAGGATCCGGCGTTCCGGGAGGCCGTCCGCAAGCTCGCGGAGAAGTCCGCCAGCCTGGGCCGCTTCTATGCGTTCGCCGCGATGAAGACTGAGGACCGCGCGCGCGTCCTGAAGGCAGTAGAAGGAGTGGGTGGAGTGAAGGTGGCGGCGGAAGGCGAAGGCCGCAACCGACGCGTGGTGTTCACCCCGGCGAAGCCCGCCCCGATGCCCAAGCGGAGCCTGCTGCCGGACGACGACGAGGACGACGCCGACGCCTGAGCGGGTGTGCCCGCTTGGGACCGCCGGCGGGCGCGAGAGGAGCGAATGGGTAAGGCGAAGGGTTTGAAGGACAAGCTGTACGGCGCGGCGGTGCTGAAGATGAGCTTCCGCCTGCGCGGGGACGAGGAGTCTCCGGCGTTCCGCTTCGTCTACCCGGGCGTGCTGCGCGACCTGGAGGTCGACGACGCGGAGGTGGAGAAGTACATCGAGGAGCACCGCGACGACGTGGAGCGCGCCGCTCGCGGATCCACGCCGCCGCAGGGCGTCCGGTAGGTTCAAGGGCAGGGAGTCAGGCGCGTGTGCCCGGCTTCCGGTGCCCCCCTGCCCTGCCATGACGTCTGACTCCGCCACCATCGTCGCCCTCGCCACCGCACCTGCCTCGGGGGCGGTGGGCATCCTCCGGGTGTCCGGACCGGCCGCGCTGGAGGTGGGGCGGAGGCTCGCGCCCGGAGTCCCCGCCTCCCCGGCTCCGCGCCATGCGTACCTGGCGTCGTTCGTGGACGCGGCGGGTGCGGTGCTGGATGAGGGGCTGTTCCTCTACTTCCAGGCGCCCCGGTCGTTCACCGGCGAGGACGTGGTGGAGCTGCAGGCGCACGGCAGTCCCCGCCTGTTGCGGCTGCTGCTCGCGAGGGCGCTGGAGGACGAGCGCGTGCGTCCGGCGCTTCCCGGTGAGTTCACCCGGCGCGCGTTCCTGAACGGCCGCATCGACCTGACCCGCGCGGAGGCCGTCGCGGACCTGGTGGCCGCGGATTCGGAGGCGGCCGTGCGCGCCGCGGCGGCCGGGCTGTCCGGCGCGTTGGCCGAACGGATCCGCGCGCTGGAGACCCCTCTCCGCGAGCTGCACGCGGACCTGGAGGGCGTCCTCAACTTCCCGGACGAGGCGGAGGGCGCGGACGCGGAAGCAGTTCCTCGCGTCGCGGAGCTGCGCGCCGTCGCGGAGGCGCTGCGCGCGGAGGTGGGCCGTGGACGGCTGGTGCGCCAGGGCGCGCGCGTGGCGCTCTACGGTCCGGTGAACGCGGGCAAGTCCACGCTGTTCAACCGGCTGGTGGGCGAGGCCCGCGCGCTGGTGGACGCCGAGCCCGGCACCACGCGAGACGCGCTGGAGGCCCGCGTCGAGTGGGAGGGCCTGGGCGTCACGCTCTACGACACCGCGGGCCTGCGCGAGGCCCCGGGCCGCGTGGAGGCGCTGGGCATCGCGCGGACACGCGAGCTGCTCGCGGCCGTGGACCTGGCCGTGCTCGTGCTGCCGCCGGGGACCTCGCGTGAAGAGGCCGCGTCGTGGACTCGGGAGGCCGGTGCCACGCCCGTGTTCGTCGTCACCGGCAAGTGCGACGTCATGCCTGGCGCGGAAGCCGAAGCCACTGCCCCGCCGCGCGTCAGCGGCCTCACGGGCGAAGGCGTGGAGGCGCTGCGGACGTCCGTGCTCACGCGGCTGTGGGGCGGTGGCACGCCCTCGGCGGTAGCGCTCGTTTCGGAGCGTCACGCGGATGCCCTGCGTCGCACCGCCGAGGCGCTGGGCCGCGCGGAAGACGCGTCACGGGTGTCCACCCTGGAGGTCCTCTCCGGCGAGGTCGGGCTCGCGCTGGAGGCCCTGGGCGAGGTGTCCGGAACCAGCGTCTCCGATGCCCTTCTGGACACCCTTTTCCAGCGCTTCTGCATCGGGAAGTAGTGCCCGGCGGGCGGCGGTCCGCATGTCAGACCCCTCCCTAGAATGCCTCGCGTTCACCGGCGCTCCCCGAGGATTCATGACGGCACTTCAGCACCTTCAACCCACCTCCCTCTCCCTGCTCTCGGCGCTTCCGTCGGGCTGGGTCGGGGAAGTCCTCGATGGCGAGCTGGTGGCCTCGCCCCGCCTCTCCGTAGCGCCCGCGCGCGCGGCCTTCATGATGGGCGTGGAGTTGGGAGAGCGGCTGGACCCGCGCCGTGGCGGCAACGGCCGCTGGTGCTTCCTGCGCGCGCCGGAGCTGCACCTGGGCGAGGACATCCTCGTGCCCGACCTGGCCGCCTGGCGCCGTGAGCGCGTGGCCGCTCCGCCGGAGCCCGGCGCCGCGTTCTTCACCCTGGTGCCGGATTGGGTCTGCGAGGTGCTCACCCCCGCCACCACCGCGCTGGACCGCGCCCGCAAGCTGCCCCTCTACGCGCGGGCCGGCGTGTCCTACGTCTGGCTGGTGGACCCCGTCGCGCGCACGCTGGAGGTCTACCAGCGCCTCAAGCGCGGCTGGCTCCTCACCGCGAGCCACGAGGACGACGCCCTGGTGCGCGCCGAGCCCTTCTCGTCCGTGGCCCTGGAGCTGGGCGCGCTGTGGCTCCCCGACGCGCCGGAGGAGATGCCCCGGCTCGCCGCGGTGCCCTGAAGCAGCCCGGGGCGCTCAGCTCGCGTGCTTGAGGCGCGCTTCCCCGGAGGCGCGCGACAGCCGCCGGACCGCGTGCAGCAGCAGGTCCGGATCCACCGGCGCCGCCACGAAGCCCCGCGCATGCACGGCCTGGGCGCGGGGCAGGTCCCGCTCCGGCGCCTTGCCCGCCACCAGCACCTGCGCGCGCAGCCGCTGCGCCAGCACCTCCATCGCGGGCAGCGGCGCCACCACCACCTGCGCCTCGCTCGCGGCGCACACGTCCGCCGTGCCCGCCACCTTCACCGTGAAGCCCGCTCCGCCCAGCACCCGCACCAGGCCGGCCGCCGCGTCCGAGCCCCAGCCGTACACCAGCACCTGCTCGCGCACGGCGACGCGCGGCTCCGGTGCGGACGCCCACGCGGGCTCCAGGGGCGCCAGCAGGGGCAGGCCCTCGCCATCGCTCTTCTTCGCGGGCTCCGGGGCCGGCATCTCCGTCAGCTCCGCCAGGGACTGGCCCACCACCAGGGGCGCTGACTCGTCCCACTCCGGCAGGGTGAAGCCCTCCATCCCGGGACGGCGCTGGGGCGTCGCGGGCTCGCCCCGGTACAGCCTCCCGATGGCCCGTTGCAGCGCCGCGTCCGTGGCCAGCCGGGGCACCACCCGCGCCTTGCCGGACACGCTCTTCACCACGTCCAGCGTGGCCAGGCTCGCCGGGGCGGCCAGGGCCACCACCAGCACCTCGCGCATCCCCTGCCCTTCCAGGCGCAGCGGCACCACCCGGTGGGCCTCCGCCACCTTGCACGGAATCAGTCGCGCGAGCGACGCGTCCAGCGCGCAGGCGTCCAGGTCCACGGCCTCCACGCCCGTCTGGGCCGCCAGCGCGGACAGCACCGCCTCCGCCGAGCAGAAGCGCTGGTCCACCACCACCTGCCCCAGCGCCGCGCCCCACTTGCGCTGGTACGCCAGCGCGGACTGCAGCTGCAACGCATCCACCACACCCCGCGCGAGCAGGATGTCCCCCAGACGCTTCTTCATCGCACGCTCTCCTCCGGCCCCCCTCCGTGCTTCGGCCGGGACGACCTGCCCATCAGTCCCTCCCCCTCTACGGCAGGAAGGTGTAAATTTACAGCTAAACCGGAGGGAATGGGGGGCGGCCAGGCGTTGGTTGCCTGCTCGGACCCAGAAGGAGCCGTTCGGCCACTTCTTCCCACCGCTTCACCGTTCTTCAACGAACCCCGCCTCAATCCTTGAGGGGGGGACGACAAAGCGGACGTTCATTGGCAGACCCCAGGGTGGCCGCATGTCGCAGACGTTCCTAGCCTGTAAGCATGGCTGATGCGTGCCTGAGAGAGTTCGTGCGGATGCTCCGCGCGCGCCGTGCTTCGCCCGGGGGCCTGGCCGGGGTGGACGCGGAGATGGCGGGGCTGCGGCTGGAGCCTTCCAGCCTCAAGCCCTACCTGCACTTCCTGCCGGGCCGCTACACGCGCAACCTCGTCCACCGCGACGAGGGCATGGAGATCATCCTCAACTGCTGGTCGCCGGGGGCCGTCTCCCCCGTCCACGACCATGACGGCCAGGAGTGCTGGTTCAGCATCCAGCGCGGCCACTTCCTCCTGGAGAACTACGCGCTGCTGGAGGGCGGCACGGAGCCGGGCCTCGCGCGACTGGGGGCGCCGGTGCGCGTGGGGCCGGTGGGCGCCGGACACGTGGACTTCCGGGACCCGGCCGCCTCCATTCACCGGGTGAGCGTGGCCGGCAACGCGCCGGGCATCACGCTGCACGTCTACGCGGGCCCGGTGGCCAGCTGCCTGGTGTTCGATCCGCGGCGCCACCGCTGCGCGTCGCACAGCTTGCGCTACCACAGCATCTTCGGGCGGCCGGTGCGGCCCAACGAGGGCCGCGTCCCGGTGCCCCTGCACGTCTGAGCGCTACCAGCGCACCTCCGGCAGCGGCGCGTACAGCATGCGCCCCTCCGCGCCCGGCCCGGTGAGGCCCAGCTTCGCGCCCACGCGGTACACGGCCCGCACCTGCTCCAGCACCTGCGAGGACATGGCGGCGTGGCTTCCGGCCTCGTCGTCGCTGTTGTCCGCCTCGTGCTTGCCCAACAGCTCCGACAGCACCTGTCCGGTGGGCCGGGGGCGCGGGAAGACGACGACGCGGACCTGCGCGTCCTTGTCCAGCTTCGCGGCCTGCTTCGCCAGCTCCAGCGCCTTCGGGTAGCCGCCGAGCGCGTCCACCAGCCCGCGCTCCAGCGCGTCCTCACCCGTCCACACGCGCCCCTTCGCGACCGCCTGCAGCTTCTCCAGCGGCATGTTGCGCGCCTGGGCGGCGCGGCTGGTGAAGTCCAGGTAGATGGTGTCCAGCTCGGACTCCAGCTGCGCGCGCTGCTCGGGGGTGAACTCCTGGTCGGAGGAGGCGAAGGTGGCGTTCTTGCCGAAGGCGATGGTGTCGAAGTTCACGCCCAGCTTCGCCCACAGCTCCGACGTGACGAACTTGCCGTTGTACACGCCGATGCTGCCCGTCAGCGTGCCCGGCTGGGCCACGATCTTGTCCCCGGCCATGGCCACGAAGTAGCCGCCGCTGGCCGCGTACGTGCCCATGGTGACGATGACGGGCTTGCCCGCCTCGCGCGCGCGCTGCACTTCCCGGCGGATGGTGTCGCTGGCGGAGTAGCTGCCGCCCGGGCTGTCCACGCGGAAGACGATGGCCTTCACGGACGGGTCCTCCACCGCCTTGCGGAAGGCCGCCGCCACCGTGTCGCCGCCCATCACCTGCCCGCCGAGCGGGTTGGACTGGCTCTTGCCGCGCAGCACCTCGCCCACGCCGTAGATGAGCGCGATGGTGGAGGTGCCCGTCTGGTGCGGCCGGCCGGCGCGCTCCAGGTACTTCTCCACGTAGAGGAACTCCGCGCCGTCACCGGCCTGCTGCTTGAGCTCGTCGTGGATTTCATCGCGGTAGCGCAGCCCGTCCACCAGCTTCGCGTCCACGGCCGCCTGGCCCATGAAGGGCGCGCGGTCGATGAGCGCGCGCACCTCGTCCTCGGACAGCTTGCGGCCCTCGGCCACGCCCTTCACCACCTGGCGGAAGAGGCTGCCGCCATAGGCCTCCGTGGCCTCGCGCTGGTGGGGGCCGTAGGACTCGTCGGTGAAGGTGTTGACGGCGTTCTTGAACTCGGCGCGCTTGCCGAACTCCGGCTTCACGCCGAACTTCGCGAAGGCGTCGCGCGCGAAGGGCGTCTCCATCGTCAGGCCGGTGAGCCCCACGTCGCCGGAGGGCTGGATGTAGACGGAGTCGAAGGCGCTCGCGAGGTAGTAGGCGCCGGTGCCGTTGCCCGCCTCGCCGAAGCCGTCCGCGTAGGCCACCGCCCGCTTGCCCGATGCGCGGAACGCCTTCACCGCGTCCCGCAGCTCCTGCACCTGCGCCGCGCTGCCCGGCTGGCCAATGCGCACCACCAGCGACTTCACCCGGGAGTCCGTGGCGGCCTTCTCCAGGCCCTCCACGACGTCCCGGAGCGACGTGGGCTCCTCGCCGAACGCGCCCGCCAGGGACGTGTCCAGCGTGTACTCGGGCAGCGGCTGCTGGAGGTCCAGCTCCAGCACCAGGTTGGACGGCACGCCCGGCTTGCTCGACGCCGCGAGCATCAAGAGCCCCACCACACCCACCACGAAGAGGATGGACAGCGCTCCAATGAAGGCCAGCGCGCCAATGAAAATGCGTTTCATCCGGAAGGACTCCTGGTTCCCACGTGCCCCCGAGGGGCGTTCCCCGACCTTCAAGCGGCCTACCATCAACGCACGCGCGGGACGACGCTTGCGTGCGATGCACTGACAGGCGGCGGACGGGGAGCCAGGGCCCGCCCGTCCTGG
>NZ_RAWL01001466.1:0-384 GCF_003668885.1 Corallococcus sp. AB049A
GCGTCAGGTTCAGTTCCTTGTAGGCATGGATGTACTCCTCTGCCTGCAGGGTCAGGAAGCCCAGGCCGAGCACCACGGTCAGGCCCAGCCAGATCAGCAGCTGGCGGCGGTTGCCGGCCTTCAGTGCGTGGTGGGCGATGGTCAGGGTCACGCCGGAGGTCAACAGGATCAACGTATTGATCAGTGGCAGGCCCCAGGCCGGGATGGTCTGGAACGCGCCACCGATCGCCGCCGGGCCATTGGTCGGCCATCCGGCGGAATAGCCCTGCCAGAGCAGCTCGTTGGTCATGACCCCACGGCCTTCGCCACTGAGCCACGACAGGCCCAGGTTGCGGGTGTAGAACAGCGCGCCGAAGAACGCGCCGAAGAACATCACCTCGGAGA
>NZ_RAWL01001467.1:0-384 GCF_003668885.1 Corallococcus sp. AB049A
ACCACCATTTCGCTCAGTGCCACCCGCATGCGGGCAATGGCGGTTTCGCGGTCCGGGCCGTGCACGATCAGCTTGCCGATCATCGAGTCGTAGTTCGACGGCACGCGGTAGCCACTGTAGATGTGGGTGTCCACGCGCACGCCGGGGCCACCCGGCGGATGGAAGCCGGTGATGGTGCCCGGGCTCGGCACGAAGGTTTCAGCATCTTCAGCGTTGATGCGGCACTCGATGGCATGGCCGGTCAGCACCACGTCGCTCTGCTTGATCGACAGCTTCTGGCCGGCGGCGATCTTCAGCTGCTCGGCCACCAGGTCGATGCCGGTGACCATTTCGGTGACCGGATGCTCCACCTGGATGCGGGTGTTCATCTCGATGAAGTAGAAG
>NZ_RAWL01001468.1:0-384 GCF_003668885.1 Corallococcus sp. AB049A
ACGTTGCAGCAAGGAGAATGGCTTTCATCGCAGTGACCTGAAACGAGCTATCAGGTTCAGCCTAGATCATTTGCGTGGCGTGCGAATGTGCCGGTAACACGCCGTTACCGTGTCTCCACGGTTGATTTCAGGACATGCGCAATTGATCACATGGCGGATTCCCTGCCCCTGGCGCCACAGTCCAGCGACTCCATCGCGAGATCCCTGCGCAGCCGGTCATGCAACCAGCGCGTCTGGAAACGCCTGCGTGAGTCTTCCCCTTCCGGCAGCAGGGCAATCACCGCTTCGCTCAGTTCCGGGTGCCACTGCTCCTGCGCGTTGTCCAGGTCCTGCTGCTCGAAAACCACCGAGGGCAGGCGTTTCCAGGGCAGCATCATTACCTTC
>NZ_RAWL01001469.1:0-384 GCF_003668885.1 Corallococcus sp. AB049A
AGGAGCGCTGGGAGTTGGAGGTGCTGATGGCGGTGGAGAGGACGTTCGCGAGGCCGCTGGCCATGGTGTGCTCCTTCAGGAGGACGACGAGGGATTTTGTACGGCGACAGCTACAAAAGGATTATCGGTGGAGGACCCGCGGAGTTTCCTGGCGCATTTCCAGGATCATTTCCTCCGCCGTCCGCGCCGAGCGTCCCGGCGCAAGTCTAGCGCACCGCACCGCCGGCCTGAAACGCCGCCGGCCCCGGACCGGTACTCCCGAAGGAGCACCAGCGCGGGGCCGGAGCGAACCACTCAACCTGGAAGCGACTACTTCAGGTTGTTGATGGCCGCCATCGCCATCTCGTCCATCTTCTTCATGAGGTTCGTGATGGTGCTCATGAT
>NZ_RAWL01001470.1:0-384 GCF_003668885.1 Corallococcus sp. AB049A
GCGCAGGGCTGCGAAGGTCGATAGCGTTGGAGCGTCGACGCTGTTACCGGCAGTCTCGCCGCTGGGCAACGGCTTGGCCGACAGCGTCTTCCAGCCAATCCACACCAGGTACGCCGCGCCTACCAGCTTGATGCCATGCAGAAGGGTTGGCGCATGCGCAATCAGCAGCCCTACGCCGAACATCGTGTAGAACACGTGCACCTGTACGCCCAGCGCAATGCCCAGCGCGCACAGCACGCCGGCGCGCCGCCCATGCAGCAGGCTGTTGCGCGTGACCATGGCAAAGTCCGCGCCTGGGCTGATGACGGCGAGGATGGTGATGAGGGCAACAGCAAGGAGTTCGGTCATGTCAGGCGCAATCGCAAAGTGGGGGTGCGCCAATTC
>NZ_RAWL01001471.1:0-383 GCF_003668885.1 Corallococcus sp. AB049A
TCGAACTGCAGCACGCGGGCGCTGCCCTTGTTTGCTTGGATATCTGCGACGATGGCGTCGGCCTCGGCACGGCCGCTGCGGCAATGCACGGATACGTCAAACCCGTCGGAGGCGAGTTGGTAGGCGATGGCGCGGCCAATGCCGCGGCTGGCACCCGTCACAAGAACGCGGCGGCTCATGTGGTGAGACTCCCTTGAAGATCGGTCGGCGGAATACCGCGATCATCGCACGCGCGGCGGGCAGTGCTGCGGCTGCGCGCGCTGCCTATCGAGGCAGGGTGCTGAACTGGCTGAACGCCCGCCCACCGAGGTCCAGCGCATCCATCACCGACCGTTCCACCACCGGCGCAAGCGACGTCATCATCACCATGACGAGCATCAGCC
>NZ_RAWL01001472.1:0-383 GCF_003668885.1 Corallococcus sp. AB049A
GCGTGCGACCTTGCCTTCGCGCACGCGGAACACCGCCGGCTCACCGTCGTCGAGCAACGCCAGGCGCGGTACGACCAGCGCATCGGCACGCTGGTCGTAGTCGATGCGGATGCGACCGAACATGCCGGGCTGCAGCGCGTGTGCGGCGCCGTCGAAGGCGCTGACCACGCGAAACGTGCCGCTGCCCGAATCCACCACCGGCGCGATGCGATCAACGGTGCCGGTGAAGCTCTGCCCCGGCAGCGCGTCGGCCGCCAGCGTCACCGGCTGGCCGGCGCGCAGGGTGGCCAGTTCACGCTCGGGCACGTTGAGGGTCGCTTCCAGCCGCGAGTTGTCGACGATGCGGAAGATCGGCGTGTTGATCTGCACGAAGTTGCCGGTCT
>NZ_RAWL01001473.1:0-383 GCF_003668885.1 Corallococcus sp. AB049A
CCACACGTAGAAGTCTCGTTCCGGCGAACCTTTCGGCGCCCGTCGGGCTGCCTGAAACCAGGCATGTTGATCGCTCGTGTGGTTGATCACCAGCTCAGTAATCACACGAATGTTTCGCTTGTGAGCTTCGTCGATGAATCGTCGGACGTCTTCGATCGTTCCGTAGCTCGGGTTGACGCCGGTGTATTCGGCGATGTCATAGCCGTCATCGCGTAGTGGTGACGGATAGAATGGCAGGATCCATATTGCCGTGATTCCGAGTTCCTCAAGGTAGTCGAGTTTGGAAATCGCGCCAACGAAATCCCCAATCCCGTCGCCGTTGGAGTCGCAGAACGATCGAACGTGCATCTGGTAAATAACCGCGTTGCGGTACCAGCCTGGAT
>NZ_RAWL01001474.1:0-383 GCF_003668885.1 Corallococcus sp. AB049A
TTCCTTCCCTTCACACCATTTGATCCCCTTGCTATCTCTTACCGCTTCACGGTTTGACCGTTTTTGGGCTGGAAACTCCCTGCTCGCTCTTCCGCGTTCTCCATTCCACATTCCCGCCGCATAAATCAGGTCTAACATCGTTCGCAGCTCGCAGAGGCCTGTCGACGCACCCACAACGGCGAGAGCGTCTCTTTCCTGTTCAAACACGCGCCCGTGGATTAGGGAGCAGCGGTGGCACAAGGTGTTCATACCAGGCGTTGATGGATTTCATGGAGTTTTGGGAATAGCCCATATGCCTAAGAGCATCGCAAAAATGCGACTCATGGCAAAATCAGGCTCGTCATTTGTCAGATATGCAGGAAATTATTTGACCCATCCAATGC
>NZ_RAWL01001475.1:0-383 GCF_003668885.1 Corallococcus sp. AB049A
GCACAGGTCCACGCCATCGCGTTGCGGCAGCATCAGGTCCAGCAGCACCAGGTCGGGCTGGTAGCGCGCGAATGCGTCGATCACCTGGCCGCCATCGTCCACCCATTCGCTGGTCATGCCGGCGGCGGCCAGGTAGTCGCGCAGCACCGAGGCCAGGCGTGGCTCATCCTCGACGATCAGGATCTTCGCGGACGCGGCGGGGGACAGGCTCATGCGGACTCCGGCAGGGTGACGACTACGCGCAGCCCGCCCAGCGGCGAGGGCTCGGCGTGGATATGGCCGTGGTGGGCGAGGATGATGTTGTGGCTGATGGCCAGGCCCAGCCCGCTGCCGCCGCTGGCGCGGTTGCGCGAACTCTCCACCCGGTAGAAGCGCTCGAACAG
>NZ_RAWL01000149.1:0-18710 GCF_003668885.1 Corallococcus sp. AB049A
GAAGAGGCCCATGCCGGGAAGGGGCTCGCTCATGGTTGCACCGTCGTCCTTCAGGATTGTGTCGTCTGGCCGAGCAGCCGGCCCATCATCTCGCGCGCCCGCTCCGCCTGGTCCGGCCGGACGTAGAGCCGCGTCAGTCGCACCGCGCCACTGTAGCGCTGGTAGAGCGGCGTGTAGCGCGCCACCTCCGTCAGCCTCCCCGTGGACACGTCCAGGATGAACAACCCCGGGCTGCCCCCGGTCGCGGAGGACCCCACGTACTTGCTGAGCGCCCCCTTGGACTGCACGGTGTAGTGCTCGAAGCCGCCGCTGGTGAGCGCGCTGCTCAGCACCTCCAGGTCGTAGCCCGTGTCGCGCTCCGTGAACTGCGCCAGCAGCTTGAAGCCCTGCCGCCGGCTGATGCGCTCCGCCCACCGGTTCTTCGAGCGGCGCAGCGTGTACCAGAGCGCCGCGTCGTCGCAGAGGAGGAAGGACTCCGGGTCGTGCGGAATCTCGAACTCGCCGGGCGTCTCCTCGTAGTACCTGCGCAGCATGTGGTCGAAGTTCACCGACGTGTGGTGCAGGTACACCGACACGAACATGTGGTAGCGGCTGAGCAGGAAGTCCTCGAACGCGAACGCCGCCGCGCGAGACAGCGCCAGCACCGCGCGCCCGTCCTTCACCGCCGGGTTCAGGTTGGAGACGATCCACTCCATGTCGTACCGGCCGTAGTTCACGCCCGTGTAGAACGAGTCGCGCAGCAGGTAGTCCATCCGGTCCGCGTCCAGCTCCCCGGAGACGATGGCGCGCAGGAGCGGCATCCAGTCCACGCCCTTGTGCGTGAAGCCCGGGTCCTTGGGCGGCTTCGCGCCGGTGATCAACGCCACCACCGCCATGGGGGTGATGCCGCGCGGGCCGAACTCCTTCTGGAGGACTTCCGTCAGCGAGCTGTCCAGCAGCAGCTTCGCCGTGTAGTCCTCGTGGGTCGCCTGCTCCCCTTCCGCCACGGCGTCCAGCCAGCCGGGCAGCCGCAGCAGCGACCGCCGGGGGGCGATGCGCTCGGAGGCGTGCGACAGGGGCATGTGCCCCAGGTCGTGGCAGAGCACCGCCAGGCGCACGGCGGTGCAGAAATGTTCACGCACATCGTCCGGCAGCTCGGAGCGGCTGGCCACGGCGTTGAAGACGCGCGAGGCGACGTACATGGCGCCCAGGCAGTGGGCATGGCGGGTGTGGGTGGCGCCGGGGAAGGCCATGTCCCCGAAGCCCAGCTGCCGCACGTAGCGCAGGCGCTGGTAGAAGCGGCTGTCGATGACGGCCTTCTCCGGGTCGCTCACCGGGATGACGCCGTGGATGGGGTCGCGAATCCGCATGTCGTTCTTGCCGGGCCGTCAGGCCAGGGGTGGCCGGTTGCCCTCCCAACGGGTCGCGCACCGTAGCGCATACCCCGTCAGGCGGTAGCCCCGTGAGGGACCGACCGATCACCATCCCACAGGCTGGGAAGGTCCCTGGGGACGTGCTAACCCTCAGGGCACTCCGAATGCACATCATCCTGCTGCACAATCGTGACCACGACCTCCTCGAGGACGACCCCGGGCGCGAAGCCCGCGAGGACGTGGTCCGGGTGGCCGAGAGCCTGGCCCACGCGCTCAGCCGTGACGGCGTGAACGCCGAGCCGCTCGCCATCGAAGGGGACAAGCTGGACTTCATGGAGGCCCTGCGCTTCCTCCAGCCGGACCTCGTGGTGAACCTCTGCGAGTCGCTGGCCGCCGACAGCCGCGGAGAGATGGCCGTCCCGTGCCTGCTGGACGCGCTGGGCCTGCCGTACACCGGCTCGTCCGCCCTCTCGCTGGGCCTGGCGCTGCACAAGCCCAAGGCCAAGGACGTGCTGCGCGCCCACGGCGTCTCCACCCCCGCCTCCTTCCTGGTGAAGAAGCGCGAGGACGCACTGGCGGTGGACCTGCCGTGGCCCCTCATCGTGAAGCCCGCGCGCGAGGACGCCAGCGTGGGCATGGACTTCGACTCCGTGGTGACGGAGCGCTCGGCGCTCGTGCGGGCGTGCGAGTCCGTGCTGCGCACCTTCCACCAGCCCGCGCTGGTGGAGCAGTTCATCCCGGGACGCGAGGTCTACGTCCCGCTGTTGGGCAACAACCCGCGGCAGGCGCTGCCGCTCACGGAGATCCACTTCGGCCGCGCGTTCGAAAACCGGCCGAACATCGTGTCGTACCGGGCCAAGTGGGAGGAGGAGTCACCGGAGTACCGGGACTCGCCCACGGGGCCCTGCCGGCTCGACGCAGTGCAGGAAGCGCGTTGCATCCAGACGGCGCTGGAAGCATTTGCAGCGCTGGATTGCCAGGACTATGGACGCGTGGACCTTCGGCTGTCGCCCGAGGGTGTGCCGTACGTCATCGACATCAACCCCAACTGCGACCTGCACCCGGGCGCGGGGTTCGCGAAGGCGGCGCAGGCCGCCGGCATGGACTACGCGGCCCTGGCCTCCCGTCTCGTGGAGGTCGCCCTCGAAAGGACCCATGGAAATCCGCACGCTCGAAAGAAAGGACCGGGAACCGCTCGCCGCGCTGATCCGGCGAATCGAAACCTTCTCGCAGGAGGAGCAGGACTGCGCCATCGAGCTGGTTGACACCGCGCTCACCGCGGGCAACCGCGACTACACCATCCTGGTGGCGGACCGCGGGCAGGACGGAGGCGGGCTGGTGGGCTACTGCTGCTACGGCCCCACGCCGATGACGGAGAACACCTTCGACCTGTACTGGATCGCCTCCGCGCAGGAAGTCCGGGGCCAGGGCATTGGCGCGGGACTCATCTCCGCCATGGAGGCCGACCTGCGCCGCCGCAAGGCGCGCATCATCCGCGTGGAGACGAGCGCCACGGAGGCCTACGGCCCCACGCGCGGCTTCTACGCGTCCATGAAGTACGGCGAGGAAGCCCGCATCAAGGACTTCTACAAGCAGGGCGACGACCTCATCATCCTGACCAAGCGCCTGTAATTCCCCGCCAGGAGCGGGCAGATGCCTTCCATGAACCGACCGATGCGACGCACCCGTCTGGGATTGTTGAGCCTGCTCGCCCTGCTGACAGGGGCGCCGTCCCCCACCTGGGCCCAGGCCCCCGCCGCGCTGAAGAACCAGGCGAAGGCCGCGGCGGCCAAGGCCCAGGCGAAGACGGCCCAAACGCCTCAAACGCAGGAGCTCTCCGACGCGCTGAAGGCCCCGCGCCCCAAGGGCGGCGAGTACTTCGGCCTGTACCTGATGGACAAGAAGGTGGGCTGGTTCTTCACCGACCTGACGGTGCTGCCGGGCAACAAGGCCCAGAGCATCAACGAGCTCATCTTCAAGGCGCAGGTGGGCACGCGCGTGTCGGAGCGCGTGCACCGCGAGGTGCGCGTCTACGAAGCGAAGCCGGGCGGCAAGCTGTTGTCCTTCACCGTCACGCAGAGGGGCGACGGCGGGGACAATGAATTGGTGGGCACGGTGACGGGCGATTCGTTGCGCGTGGTGCGCAAGCGCCCGGGCCAGCCGGATGAAATGCTCAAGCCCATGCCCCTGCCCAAGGAGACGGTGGAGGACGCGGATCAGGCGCGCGTGGCCCTGCTGCGCGGCCAGAAGGTGGAGGGCGTGGCGCTGGACGGCACGGACCTGGAGGGCTACCGCACCGTCACCACGGTGGAGGCCCCCGAGGAGCAGGTGCTGGGCGGCGTGAAGGTGAAGCTGTCGCGCGTGAGCACGCTGTCGGACAAGGAGAAGGTGCCGGTGGCGGCCTTCCTGACGACGGACGGCAAGATGGTGCGGGTGGACTTCGGCCAGACGATGCAGGCGCGTGCCGAGTCCGAGTCCGTGGCCAAGCGGATGGACCTGGTGGAGGTCTTCGGCCTCACGCGCGTGGTGCTGCCCAAGCCCCTGCCGGCGAAGGCACGTGAAGTTCCCGGCCAGGTGAAGCTGGTGATGAAGAACCTGCCGGAGAAGTTCCAGCAGGACACCTACCGGCAGAAGTACCAGCGGCTGCCGGACGGCCGCGTGGAGGTGACGCTGATTGCGGCGCCGCCTTCGCCCAAGGGGCGCGTGGCGCGGCCGGTGGCGGACCCCGACGGTGGGGAGAACCTCAAGTCCACGCTCGCGGTGGAGGCGGACGCGGCGGCCATCAAGGCGCAGGCGAAGAGCATCATCCGCGAGGAGAAGGACGCGTACACGGCGGCGCGGATGCTGTCCGCGTGGGTGTACAGCAATCTGCAGAAGGACTACGGCGCCAGCGCGGACCGGGCCACGGACGTGCTGCGCCAGAAGAAGGGCGACTGCACGGAGCACTCGCTGCTCACGGTGGCCATGCTGCGCGCGTCCGGCATCCCCGCGCGCCGCGTGGACGGCGTCATCTACATGGTGAACTCCGACGGCGTGCCCGCGCTGTACTGGCACGAGTGGGTGGAGGCCTACGTGGGCGAGTGGACCCAGTTGGATCCCACCTTCAACCAGCCCGTCGCGGACGCCACGCACTTCTACGTGGGCTACGAGGGGAACGCGGAGATCACGCCCCTCATCGGTTCGCTCCAGGTCACGGACGTGAAGTAGTCCCCTGAGCGTCAGTGGCCCGGCGCGGCCACCAGACGCTCCGAGAGCAGGCCCGCTTCGGTGATGGGCCGCTCGCAGACGAAGCCGCGGCAGAGGTACGCCGCGCCCTTCCCTTCCACGGGGTCGCGGCCCTCGAAGAGTTCCTGGAGGCGCGCGGGCGGAGCCGAGCCCGTGTCGTTCCAGCCGAAGGAGAACACGGGCGCGTACGTGCGGTTCGCGGCGGCCAGCAGCGGGGCCACGGCCTCGCGCGTGCCCGCGAAGGTGACGCCGGACGCGCCGTCCACCAGCGCGTCCGCCGCGAGCCCCAGGTGGCCGTAGCCCATGGGGTTTCGCACCAGTTGGTCGTGCAGCTTGGCGACGTAGTGTTCCGGGTGCTCCAGGTGGCACACGTCGCCGGTGAGCGCGGAGAGCGTCACCTGCGCCTCCGTCAGCGTGGACGCGCCGGAGGGGAACGCGTTGTCGAAGAGGCAGTAGGTCGCCACCACCAGGTCCTTCTGTCCCCGGGGCGCGGCGAGGTACGCCTGCTTCTCCTCGTCCCAGAACAGCTCCACCGCGCGGTGCGCGAGCGCATCCGCCGCGTCCAGGTACTTCGCGTCGAACGTGGCCTGGTAGAGCGCGGTGAGCCCGGCGGCGAAGTCGCCGTAGTCCTCCATGAAGCCGTCGATGCGGCCCTGGCCGTCCTGGTACGAGCGCAACAGCCGCTTGCCGTCCCACATCTTCGCGAGCACGAAGTCCGCCGCGTCCGAAGCGAGCTTCGCCCAGTCCGGACGGTTGAACACGCGCGAGGCCAGCGCGAGCCCGCGGATCATCAGCCCGTTCCAGCCCGCGAGAATCTTGTCGTCGCGGCCCGGCTTCACGCGCTGCTCGCGCAGGAGGAAGAGGACGCGGCGCGCTTCGGCCAGCTCCTTCTCCACGGCCTCCACGGAGCGGCCCTGCTCCTTCGCGAGCTGCTCCACGGGGACGACGACCTCCAGCACCGTGGCGCCGTGCTCGAAGTTGCCGCCGGGCTTGATGCCGAAGTGGCGCAGCACGGTGTCCGCCTGCTGTCCCACTGCCAACGCGGCGCGGACCTCCTCGGGGCGCCAGACGAAGAACTTCCCCTCCTCGCCTTCGCTGTCCGCGTCCTGCGTGGCGTAGAAGCCGCCGGCCGGGTCGGTCATCTCGCGGCGGACGTACTCGACGGTCTCCTCCACGACCTTGCGCCAGAGCGGCCGGGACTCCACCTGCTCGGCTTCCGAGTACAGGTGCAGCAGCTGGGCGTTGTCGTAGAGCATCTTCTCGAAGTGGGGCACCAGCCAGCGCTCGTCCACGGAGTAGCGGTGGAAGCCGCCGCCCAGCTGGTCGTAGATGCCGCCCAGCGCCATGCGCTCCAGCGTGCGGAACACCGCGGCCTTCAGGGGCTCGCCGCCGCCGCGCCGCCATGCGCGCAGGAGCAGCGCCACGTTCATGGGGTTGGGGAACTTGGGGGCGCCGCCGAAGCCGCCGTTCACCGGGTCCATGCGCTTGAGCATGGACTGGCCCATGGCGACGATGTCCTCCGCGGACAGGTGCGCGGGGTCGGCATCCAGGCCGTGGACGGACAGCTCTCCCAGGCCCTCCTGGAAGCGCTGGGCCTGCTCTTCGATATCCGCGGCCTTGTTCACCCACGCGTCGCGCAGCGCGGAGAGCAGGCGCGGGAAGCCGGGGCGGCCGTAGCGGTCGGACGGTGGGAAGTAGGTGCCGCCATAGAAGGGGCGCAGGTCCGGGGTGAGGAACACGGTGAGGGGCCAGCCCCCGCCCTGCCCCATGAGCTGCACGACGCCCTGGTAGATCTGGTCCAGGTCGGGGCGCTCCTCGCGGTCGACCTTGATGTTGATGAAGCCATCGTTCATCAGGCGCGCGATGTCGGGGTCCTCGAAGGACTCGTGGGCCATGACGTGGCACCAGTGACACGCGGAGTAGCCCACGGAGAGCAGGATGGGCTTGTTCTCCGCGCGGGCGCGGGCCAGGGCCTCTTCCCCCCAGGGGTACCAGTCCACGGGATTCGTGGCGTGCTGGCGCAGGTACGGCGACGGCTCCCGGGCCAGACGGTTGGTATGGGCAGAGGGGGGATGGTCGTCCATGGGGTGCTCCCGGTGTGCCACGGCTTCGAGGCCCTTCACATTGTGAGCCTGGGTTCGCGGGGGCAAGCTGAAATGGCCTCACTCCCTGCTGGCCAACGGCCCTCCGGTGCGCTTTGTCCAGGGGCGTGCGTGCGTCCGCCCACTCCAGCCCCGGCCCGGGAATGAAGGCGTGCCTGCTCCTGGTGGGACTGGGGGTGGTGGTGCGGCTCGCGCTGGCGCTGGGAACGGACGTCTACTTCGACGAAGCCTATTACTGGCAATGGGCCCGGCATCTCGCATGGGGATATTTCGACCATCCGCCGATGGTGGCGTGGCTCATCGCCGCGCTGGGCATCCGGGGGACGGCGCTCCTGTGCGGGCTGGGGACGGGCGTGGCGGTGTGGGGGCTGGCCCTGGACGTGTACCGCTCCCGCGAAGCGGCCTGGCGGGCGGTGGCGCTGTGGAGCGCGGTGCCGGTGGGCATCCTCTCCGGCGTCTGGGCGACGCCGGACTCGCCCATGCTGTTGTTCTGGGCGTTGGGGTTGTGGGCGCTGTACCGGGAGAAGTGGGTGCTGGCGGGGCTGACGTGTGGCCTGGCGCTGCTGTCGAAGTATCCGTCCGTGCTGCTGGGACTGGCGTTCATGGTCGCGGCGCTCAGGGCAAGGCGTCTGCCGGCCGGTGCGTGGGTGACGGCGGGGCTGGGGTTGCTGTGCTTCCTGCCGGTGGTGTTGTGGAACGCGAGCCATGACTGGGTGGGGTTCAAGTTCCAGCTGAACCACGGCCTGGGCGGAAGCGGTGGCTGGGCGACATTCGGCGAGTACGTGGCGGGTCAGTTCGCCATGGGCGGGCCGGTGCTGTTCCCGCTGGCGCTGGTGTACGCGGTGCGAGGGCCGAAGGAGCAGTTCCTCTTGCGCGTGGCGGCGGTGATTCCGCTGCTGTTCTTCGGCTACGCGGCGGCGAGGACGCGGGGTGAGGCGAACTGGCCGGCGGCGGCGTACGTGGCAGCGTGCATCGGCGTGGCGGGGATGCGGCCGGTGTGGCAGCGCGCGGCGGCATGGAGCGGGATGGCGGTGGTGCTGGCGGTGACGTCGCACCTGCTGTTCCCGGTGCTGACGTTCGAGCGCGACGTGGTGCTGGCGAGGACGCACGGCTGGGGCTTGCTGGAGCGGCTGAGGACGCCGGAGCAGCTGTTCCCGGGCATGGCGCCGGGTCCTACGCCCATCTACGCACCCACGTACCAGCTGGCGTCACAGCTGGCGTACGCGACGGGCGCGGAGACGGACACGGTGGGCCCGTCCCGGCGCAAGAGCCAGTACGACCTGTGGCCCGAGCTGGAGTTGAAGCCTGGGCAGGACGTGCTGTGGTGCTCGGACAACGGCACGGCGCCCCCGGCGGAGCTGGTGCAACGCTTTGGTTCCGTGGAAGGCCCCGTGAAGCTCACGGGGGTCTTCCGAGGGCGAAGGCTGCACACGTTCACGGTGTGGCGGCTGGCTAACCGGAATTGGTTACAGCAAAGAAATCGATAGTCGCGTAACGATCCAAGCAGCTCCCAACGAATGCCAAGACAGAGGCGGCGGAGAAGCATTACGCAGCAGCCAAGGACGAGGAAGCCGAAGTAAGCATCGTCGAGCCTCTTCAGGAGTTTTCCCACACGCCTCTGTGCGGGTCCATTCCATCAGTCGAAATCAAGCCGTCATGCCCGACAGGCCGAACTGCTTGCGAGGCAGCACCTCTCACGGGATGCCGCTTCGAAGCATGAAGGCGATGGCTTCAAGCTCCGCCCTTTCGCTCGCACAAGGGCAGCCCAGCCTTTTCTTGGCCCGAGGAGGAGGCAACGGTGGCGCCACGCGCTACCAGAATGCGTTGGGAACGAGTTCGCGGACTATGCTGCTCAATCTGAGAACACCCTTTGCCCCCGGCCAGCCAGCCCTGACTTTCGTTAGGTGCTGCAATTCGTGGAGCCAAGAAGTGCCGGGACTTTCGCAGACACTTTATTCCTGAGCGCAGGTATATCCAATGCGACACACACAAGCGGAAGCTTTCGTTCGATGCCCTTACCGGCTCCGGACTCTGACGCTGCGCTCATCCCCCCCCAATTCGTCAGCGACCAATGCCGCAGGCAACTGCCAAGCTCCTGCTGCAACTTAGGCACCCGCACCAGCGCTGGAGCGCCAACATTGGACCGTTGACCTCGCTTCCCCTCTGCTCGATGATTGCTCCGTGCCCAACGAAAGAGTGACCGAGAACTTAGTGCGCGATGCGCTTCGCGACCTTGACTACTACAAGAATGAGAACGACATCGTCGTGGAGGAGCAGAAGAGTCAGATTGAAGCAGTCAAGTGGCTCTTGAAAGATGGCAGCAAGAGTGGTGGTGGTGGTCGTGGTGCGCCTGAATTCATCATTAGTTCCGCAGGAACTCCAGACTTTCTGCTAATCATTGAATGCAAGGCAGATACCAAGCACCACGAAAGTCCCAAGCGAAATGACCCAGTCCACTTCGCCGTCGACGGGGTGCTGCACTACGCCGGGAAACTTGCTCGCGATTTCAACGTAATCGCGGTTGCCGTTAGTGGACAGTCCAAGTCGAGCCTTAAGGTTTCAACGTATATCCAAGCAAAGGGAGCCAAGACCTTCAAGCCGCTCACGACGAAATCGGGGAAAGAAATTCACCAACTGCTTTCATGGCCAGACTACATCGAGTACGGGACCTTCGATCCGGAGGTAACGCAACGGCGTCTCGATGACCTGATGGCATTCTCACGCGAACTCCATGAGTTCATGCGTGACCATGCCAAACTTACGGAGAGCGAGAAACCGCTTTTAGTGAGCGGGACTCTGATTGCGTTGCGCAATGTGCCGTTCGCCAAGAGCTTCTCCGACTACACGCCGGAGGAACTTCAGCGTCAGTGGCTGCGGGTTATCAAGGAAGAGATCAATAAGGCCGATCTCCCGAACTCGAAAAAGAACAACATGACGCAGCCATACTCTTCAATCGCCGTCCACCCTGAATTGGGAAAGGCGACCAAGGCATATCCTCGCGGCGTCTTGAACGAGTTGATTCGGATGCTCAACGAGAAGGTTTGGCCCTTTATCAGCGCGTACAACGACTTCGACATTGTGGGTCGATTCTACGGTGAATTCCTTAAGTACACAGGTGGAGACAAAAAGGCTCTTGGCATTGTACTCACTCCTCGCCATATCGCCGAACTCTTCACGCTAATTGCGAATGTCACACCAAAGAGCAAGGTCCTGGATTTTTGCTGTGGAACCGGTGGGTTCCTCGTTTCCTCCATGAACGCAATGATGCGGCAGGCCGTCACCGACGCACAGCGGAAGCGGATCAAGGAGGAGTGCCTAATCGGAGTAGAACAACAGCCAAACATGTACGCCTTAGCTGCCTCCAACATGATTCTGCGTGGTGACGGCAAAGCCAACCTGTACCAAGGAAGTTGCTTCGATCCCGCAATCGTCAAGGCTATCAAGGGCCATGGTTGCGATGTCGGAATGATCAATCCGCCCTATTCTCAGTCGGACGAGGATCTACACGAGCTTGTCTTTGTGCGCGACATGCTTAATTGCCTCAAGAAGGGCGGGACGGGCATCGCCATCGTTCCAATCACCTGCGCCACGGCCCCCCACCCTGTCCGAGAGGAGGTGCTTGCGCACCACACCCTCGAAGCAGTCATGTCGATGCCTGGCGAGCTCTTTTACCCTGTAGGCACTGTGACCTGCATCATGGTGTTTACGGCGCACGTACCGCATGCCGAGTCTGACAGATCAACTTGGTTTGGCTATTGGCGTAATGACGGTTTCGTGAAGACGAAGCACCGAGGGCGCGTCGATCTGGATGGCAAGTGGCCTAGTATCCGAGACAGGTGGGTGAAGGCCTTCAAGAACCGCGATGAAATCGCTGGGCTCAGCGTGAAGCAGCAGGTGACGCCTGAAGATGAGTGGTGTGCTGAGGCGTACATGGAAACGGACTACTCAACAATCTCGCAGGAAGACTTTGAGCGGGAAATCAAGAAGTATGTCGTCTTCCGGCTCCTAAATGAGCACGATGCAAATGGGACAGACGCGAATGGGGATGAGGAGCAGGAGTAAAGATGCCCAGGCTCAACGAACTCTTTGATGTCTCCTATGGAAGCAAGCTGGATCTCAACAAGATGTCTACCGTACGCGCTGGCAATCCACGCGCCGTGAATTTCGTGTCGCGCTCAAGCCGAAATCACGGAATTAGCGCTCATGTTGAGATGATTCCGGACATAGCCCCATTTGACGCGGGATTGATCACCGTTGCCCTGGGAGGCACGAAGCTACTTTCGTCGTTCGTCCAGGAGCGTCCCTTTTACACTGCCCAAAACGTGGCAGTTCTCAGGCCCAAGAAAGCGATGACATTTGCAGAAGCGGTATATTACTGCGTTTGCATCCGGCACAACAGGTTCCGCTACAGTGCTTTTGGGCGCGAGGCCAATCGAACGCTCAAGACGCTGGAGGTTCCTGCTCGGAATGCCGTTCCTACCTGGGTTTTCGACGCGCCCATTGGTGACATGTCCGAGCTACGAAGGCCGGCTGGAAAGCCTTTGCACCGCCCCCTCACGCCTGCCGGGTGGGCTTGGTTCCAGCTGCAGGACCTGTTCGAGATCAAAAAGGGGAAGCGCCTGACGAAGCTCAATATGACGCCAGGAACTACTCCATTTGTGGGCGCAATTGACAAGAACAATGGTGTGTCAGCGACCGTCAGTCAACCACCAATCCATGAGGCAAACACGATCACCGTCAACTACAATGGGTCCGTCGCAGAGGCGTTCTATCAGCCAGTGCCGTATTGGTGTTCGGATGACGTCAACGTCCTCTATCCCAAATTTGAGCTCAATCCTTTCCGAGCCCTCTTTCTTACGACGGTGATCAGAAAGGAGGCCTACCGATTTAACTATGGCCGCAAATGGCATCTCGACAGGATGCGGCAGTCGAAAATCAAGCTGCCTGCAACCAAGCGAGGTGAGCCCGACTGGACCTGGATCGAGTCGTTTGTTCGGAGCTTGCCATATACGACTCAGATTGAGTCCGACTTATCTGCATCTAGCTCCTAATCCTACAGTCGTATTTCGGAAGACACCGCAACCCTCCTCATGCTCCCTCATCAGGAGGAGGATCGCGGAGCCTTCCGAGCTACAGATGTAGGGGTAAAGTTCTGGCCCGAATGGCAAAACAGTTATGCGCCGCCACTGGCTCTCCATGATACAACCCGACCTATCTCAGCTATATCTGCCGGCACTCGCAGGATGAACACAGCAGCATGACGAAGAGGAACGCGAAGTAACTCCGTGCTGCCAGACGTCCCGAGAGTGCTCGGGGCCTGCGGTTCTTGAAGAACAGCGTCAGGTTGATGACCGCCATTCCCAGGGGCAGCAGGAAGAGCCAGCTTTTGGTCAGCCATAGATAGAGTCCCACCGCTCCGGCCATCACCGTGAAGGCAATCACCGCGCTGGCCGTGGAGCCCACTTCATCGCTGTACAGCTTCTCCCCTGGCTTGGTCGTCCCAGGCCACGCGGTCTTCCGCATGACCTCCCAGTGCAGATACAGGAAGACCATGGCCAGGATGGCCAGCGGGCCCTGGGGATTCAGTGGCGTCCCTGTGCACTCCGCGTGCGCCACCCAGACGTAGAGGCCGTGGCCCACGTGCAGTTGGATGGCGATTCCAATCATCAGGAACATGCTGCGCTGGTACGGCGCCCAATTCTTCTCCAGCCACCAGAGCACCAGGGCGTGCACCATGATGCCCAACAGGATGGCGGCCCTTATCCACGACACCGCCAGGTTCGTTCCGAGCAACACGGCCGCGTTGAGCCCGAGCGCCACATACAGGTCCCCGAAGCTGACGTCCCCTTTCGCCAGGCCCCGGTCCGGGTTGTAGACCAGGTCGTATTCGTAGTCGCGCAACTCATCCACGATGCGCATGAAGTAGCCCACGCCGAAGATGCTCAGCGCGACGTGCAGCAGGTCCGGGGAGAACGCCAGTCCCCTGCCCCCATCGAGCACTCCGAACATCCCGTCCAGGCTCACGCACCACAGTGTGATCACCAACAGGTAGAACAGTGGCGGGTAACGCTGCACGGAGAAGCGCAGCGTTGCCCTGGCCCGCTCCATGACGGTCCTGCTCATGCCGCCACCAGCGTGACCGTTCCCGTGGAACCGTCCACCCGAACCCTTGCTCCGTCAGGGATTCGCGTGGTCGCGTTCGCCACGCCCACCACCGTGGGGATTCCGAACTTCCGGCCCGCGATGGCCGTGTGCGACAGCATGCTGCCTCGCTCCACTACGATTCCCCCAGACGCCAGCATCAGGAACAGCCAGCCCGGATCCGTCTCCTTCGCGATGAGGATGTCATCCTTGCCCAGCGTGCCCACCGCTCCAGGGTCCAGCACGATGCGCGCGGTGCCCTCCACGATGCCCGCGCTTGAACCGATTCCCTTGAACAGCGCGGTGTCTTCGCCGGCCGCCTCCACTGCCCTGGGGATTCCGTCCGCCACGCTGCCCACCGTGGTGAAGTCCCGTGGCGGCTGACGGTCCTGGTTGTCCTGCTGCTCCCTGCGCCGCAGCTTCGCGAGCGCTCCCAGGTTCCTCGTGACGCTTCGGCCTTCGAAGTGGTCCAGCACCTCGCGCATCGTGAGGTAATGCACGTCCAGCGGCGCAGCCAGCACGCCCCGCTCCGTCATTCGCTGCCCCAGCGCCGCGAACACCTTCTTGCTGAAGCCAAAGAGCTGGCCTCGCCAGAACCGGCTGGTCTCGCGCAGGCCAATCACCGTCCTCAGCTTCTCCAGCAACTGCTCGATGGCCAGCTTCCGCAGCGGATGCCCCTGGAGGAGCGTGGCCAGCTGCGCCTCTGCTTCCGTGCGCCTCGCCCTGTCGGAAGCCCTCAGCTCCTCACGCGTAACCGACGTCCTCGAGTAGGACTGGACCACCCGCACCAGCTCCCACGGCGTGTCACGCAGGTTCGGGCGCTCCACGTTCAGCTCCTGCACGCCCCGGTCTCCGAACTCGCTCAGGTGCTCCCGGAAGGCCCGGGCCACTCCAGGCGGCACGTCCCCTGCGTCGATGCTCTTCCAAAGGGCTTCCGCCTCCCCTTCGTCGAAGCGCTTCGCCAGCGCCGGATCCGCGCGCACCATCTCCGCGAGCGCCACCGCGGAGAGCAGTGCGTGGGTGCCCGCGTCCGGCTTTCCTCCGCACATCAGGCCCACCAGCAGCGCGCTCGGGTCCTCACCCGTCCACTTGAGCAACAGCCTGCGCGCCAACCCGAAGCACGAGTTGATGTACCAGTGGTTGATCAGCGTCAGCCCCCACCAGTTCCCCACCTCCGTCCAGACGCGCCGGAAGTGATGGATGAGGACCAGCGGGTCCTCCTTCTCCACCGGCAGGGCCCTCAGCCCCGCCAGCGTCTGCTTCCACCACGTCTCGAACGCTTCGAAGTCCCGCTGGAACGTCGCGGTGACGCTCAACGCTCCCAGCGCTGAACGGCCCAGCGCGTACGCATAGCTCGCGGTGCTGGGGAAACTCTCGCGGTGCCCCGGCAGCCGGATGACCAATGACGCGTCACGCTGGAGCACGTCCTCCAGGTCCCGCATGGACGTGGCCGCGATGAACGGGTTGATGCCATTGACGTGCATCAGGTTCGACAGCGAGTGGTAGACGCGCCCGTCGATGAACCCCAGCATGTTCTGGAACGCGGGCGTCTGGTCGTGCAGGGCCCTCGCGTCCGCGCCCTTCATGCGGCGCAGCAGGTCGTAGAAGATGACCTCGTAGAAGTAGCTGGCCAGCGAGTACGTCAGCGGCGTCGTGACGCCCGGGAAGCTCTCCGACACGTTGCCGCAACCCCAGACGCGGATCTTCCGGAAGTCGAAGGCGATGGGCCTCGCCTGCAACACGTGCAGCGTGCCGTCCTCCGTGAAGGTGCCCTCGATGTCCTGGGGCATGCCGAAGCTGCGCTCGATTTCCTTCGCCAGCGTGGCCAGGCGCTTCAGCTCTTCATCCGTGAGGCATGGCGCGTCCCGCAGCGACTCCGGCACGGGTCGGCGGACCAGCTCGCCTCCGGGCTCCGGGTTCTCGCAGAGCATGTCCGCCTTGTGGCCCAGCTGCCGGTCGATGTGGCCCGTCTCCGGGTGGATGAAGTAGTGGTCCACTCCCACCTTCTCCTGGACTACTCCCTCCCCGATGCCGTGCCCCGCGACCACCAGCGTGCGCCGCTCCGTCGTCTTCGGGTCGCACGTGAAGGCCACGAAGGAACGGCGGCCCGGAATCATCCGCTGCACTCCCACCGCCACCATGAGGCCCCGAACGTCGCGGCCCTGCGCCAGCCGGTAGATGAGCCCTTCCGGCGTGTAGGCGGAGGCCCAGCAGCGGCGGATGCGATTGAGCAACGTGTCCCTCCGCACGTAGAGGAACGTGGAGCTCACTCCCGCGAACGGATCCGTCTCCGAGTCCTCGCTCTCCTCCAGCGCGCGGCCCACCACGGAGGCGCGCACGGCCACCAGGCCTCCCTCTCCGAAGGTCCGGTCAAAGGCAGCCAGGATGGCGGCTTCGCGGTCCGCGCCCAGGGGGACCTGGAGGAAGAGCTGTTCAATCTCCTCCGCCACGCGGCGGATGTCCTGATGCGAGGTCCGGTCCACCGCCGTGGTGAGCCGGTCGATGGCGGCCTGGAGGGGCCTCGCCACCTCCTGGAACATCGTGATGGTGAGGCAGAAGAACTCGGGGACCGGGAAGCCGTGCCTCGCCAGGTGCTGCTGGCGCGCGAACTTCTGGCCGACGTACCGCGGATCACCGGCCTCGGTCATGGAGACGAGCGGAAGGGGGGAAGCCATGTCAGGGGATTCCTTCAGGAACGAAAGTCATTGAGCGCGCTTCGCAGGGCATCCACCGGAGACCTCGCCAACAGGTCCTCCGGCCCGAGCACCGCCGCGAGCCGCGAGACATCCAGACACTGGGATTGGGTCAGCAACTCCAGACGCTCCGACAACGCGCGGGCACGCCGGCTGGGGACTTCCCTCAAGGCCCTCGGCACCCAGGCCGGGGCACGGACCTTCACGGTGGCATCAGGCAGTCCCAGCCCCCGGGCCACCGTGCCCAGGAACTCCCCGCGCAGCAGCGGGCGTGTGTACGCGGCGTTGAACGCCTGCTGCTCAGGCCTCGGCGTCTCCACCATCCGGCGCGCGAGCCTCCACAGGATGCGGCCCAGGTCATCCACGTCGATGACCGAGCACCCCACGGTGTCGCTCCCCATCTGCACTCCACGCCTCAGGAGCTTCACCATCGCGGGCAGGACGAACCGGTCCCCGCGCCCCAATAGAAACCGCGTACGAATCAGCGCCGCGTGCAGGCCCGTCCGCACCGCGTGCTCCGTGATGACCGCCTCGGCCGCCACGCGCGAGCGGGCCAGGGCGGTGACGGGCCGGAGCGGATGGTCCTCCTTCACGCCCCGGTGGGGGCCCGCGCCATACACGGACATGGAGCTGCCGAAGAGGACGCCCCGGCAGTCACCGGTGAGCCGCGACAGCAGACGGCGCGTCCCGTCCACGTTGGTCCGTTCGTAGCCCGTGCCGTCGGTGTCCCGCTGCTTCGTGGCCAGGTGCAGGACGACGTACGGGTACGGCGGGAACAACGCGTCCGGGATGCCGTGCAGGTCTCCCCGCACGACGTGCACGCCGTCTCCCCAGTCGCGGCCGTCGGGCGAGCGCACCAGCGCATGCACGGGATGCTCCCCGCGCTGGAGCAGGAACGCTTGCCCCACCATGCCGGTCGCGCCCGTGAGCACGACGCCGAATCCGCCTACCAGACCCATGGGACCAGCCGCTTGCGGCTCGCCGCGTACTCGGCGTAGCCCGGGAAGGAGCCCAACAGCAGCCGCTCCTCGTGCCGGATGCGCAGGAGGACAGCCGGGACGAAGAGCAGCGCGAAGACGGCGATGCCCACGACCGCGGGGAACACCAGCAGGTAGCCCACGTGCGCCAGCAACATGCCGGTGTATGCCGGGTGCCTCAGCCTCCGGTACACACCTTCCGTCACCAGCAGGCTCGCGTCCGGCAGACGCACGCGGTGCGAGTAGGCCTTCCCCAACGTGCGGATGGCCGTGAGCCGCAGCGACACCCCGGCGATGAAGCAGGCCAGCCCCACCGCGCGCGGCACGGGCCCACGTTCCAACGTGGGCAGCGCGACCGCGAGGAGAATCGTGGTCAGGCGGGCAATCGCATACAGCTCCAGCGTGGCGCTGTCCCGCTCCGCCGTGGGCTTGCTCGTCTCCCGCAGCGTGACCCGGCTCTCCACCAGCATCCACGTCACGTACAGCCCCAGCATCAGCGCCGCGATGGGCCGGCTGTCCTCCGGCGTGCGCAGGACCTGCCGGATGCCCAGGGGAATCAACAGGCCCACGCCCGTCACCAGGAGCAGCGTGGGCATCCACCGGTGCAGGCCCTTCATGACGCCTCCTTCGCGCTCACGGCGCCAATCAGCCCCGAATAGCAGCAGGTGTCCTCCTGCCAGCCCTGCACGGCGATCCACATGCGGTTGCGGCGCCCGTCGCTGCGCACCGGCTCCGCCCACTCCGGGAGCCGGAAGCTGGTGAAGGTGCGGATCACCACCGGCACGTCGTTGCGCACGAAGCGCCGGAACTCCAACGTCAGGCGCGTCAGGATGAGCGTCCAGTCCAGCGGCAGCCCCACGCCATGGATGGCCGCGATGGCCGCCTGCCGCGCCAGCTCCGTGAGCAACATGCCCTGCACGTGGCCGGAGGGATGGTCGAAGACGAACTCCGGGGACTCGGTGAACGCGTTGAACTGGTGGAGCGCGCCCACCCGGCACGCGTTGGCCAGGAGCACGTTCGCCGGGTCGCGCTTGTGCACGAGCACCGGGTCGATGCGCTCAAGCGGCCGGGCCTGCTCCGCTTCACTGAAGGACTGCCGGCCTTCGGAGACGGCGTTGCGCACGGGGATGCGGGCCAGGAGCTCGGAGACGTTCTCCGGCGGATCCTTCTTCCACGGGCCGCCCACGCGCACGCCCACCGGCGTCGCGTCCCCCCACTGCGCCAGCTCGGGGAAGTCCGCGGCGCGCGTGCCCAGGTAGAGGCCGCAGTGCTCCTGGAGCGCGGCGGCCAGGAACTCCGCCTCCTCCACGTTCTTCACCGGGATGCGACAGGGGTGCTCGACCTCCGGCAACAACGGCTCCGGCACGAGCAGGAAGGAAACGGCCTCCGGCGACGCCACCCGCACACGCCTGTCGGGATGGCTGGAATCGGAATCCATGTCTGCCTTTCTCCAGCTGAGGGGGAAAGGCAGTCTAGGAATCGCGATGTCTCAACACGAGAACCGGGGAAGGCCCGCTTCCTCCCAGAGGAACATCAGACCCGAGAGGATTCACAGGCCTGTTTCATGAACCGCCATGACACGTCGCGAAATGCGACTCAGGTCAAGACAGATGGTGCGGCTGGCGTTTCACTGCCCCTCGGGAGACTCCGGTTCGCAGCGCACCAGCACGTCCAGCCGCTCTCCCCCACCGCCACCCGCACGTGGTGGGTCTGCGTGAGGATGCCGTTCGTGGGGTCGAAGCCCTTCCAGCCGACCTCCGTAGGATGAGGCAGAAGGGGAAGATGCGCTTCGTGCCGCGCTGATCCGCATGGACGGAGAACGTCACGCCCTGGTTCATCAGCGCCCGCTCCGCCAGCGCCTGCCCGTTCCAACAGCCACAGCACGTACGGCCGGGGCGTGCCGCCCGTGCCCAGCAGCTCAGCCCAGGTGCCCGGCTGGATGGCGTATCCGTCGAAGAGTCCTCGGACCTGAAGCTGTCTCATGGTGGACCTCGTCTCGTTGCCGAAGACAAACGACGCCCCGAGTCAGTCGCACTGTGGGGAGGGCGGGAGGCGTGCGACAGGAGCGGGCCCCTGGCGTACGCGTTCCCGATGGCGGCGGCCGGTGGTGAACACATGAAACGCGCGTGACGCGGGCGGGACGCAGCCTGCCGGACAGTCGGGCGGGACGCGGGTTGTAGGCCGGCGGGTGCGTGATGACGGTGCGCCCCCGGTACGGGT
>NZ_RAWL01000014.1:0-44677 GCF_003668885.1 Corallococcus sp. AB049A
CCCTCCCCCCGGAGCTGAAGGCCAGCCCGTGGCGCACGGTGGACCGCCTCTTCTTCGGCATCCTCGTGTCCATGCTGACGCTCTACGTGCTGAGCGTCGCGTTCATCGCCGCCCAGCCCGCGCCGGTGGAGGCGGAGGTGGAGCTGGACCAGCTGGAAGACCGCTTCGTGCGCGCCATCATCCCGCCCCAGCCCGCCAAGGTGGAGGAGCCCCAGGACAAGGGCCCCAGCACGGAGAAGAAGACGGAGGAGCCGAAGGCCGCCACGAAGAAGCCCGCCTCCACGGACGCCACGCCCGCTCCCGCCAACAGCGCGGAGCGCCGGCAGCAGGTGGAGGCCCGGGTCGCGGGCACGGGCCTGCTCAAGCTGCTGGGCGGCAAGGGCCCCGGCGGCGGGGACGCCATCGCGGACGTGCTCGGCAGCGCCGGCAGCGGCGCCAACGTGGCGGAGGCGCTCGCGGGCGCGACGGCGGGGGGCGCGCTCACCGCGGGCTCCGGCGGCGGCAACGGCATCGCCAATCCGCAGGGAGACACCGGCGGCAAGATGGCGGGCATTGGCGCGACGCAGACGTCCGGCGCGGGCACCGTGAACACCGGCCAGAAGCAGGTCGTCAAGGTGCCCCAGGTCGCGGACTCGATACCGGAAGTGGACAGCGCCGAGGTCAAGCCCAGGGACCTGGCCCGCTTCATCCAGAGCCGCAAGGCCTCCATCCAGCGCTGCTACGAGAACGGCCTCAAGCGAGACCCCTCCCTCAAGGGCAAGGTGATGGTCCGCTTCGAACTCACGCCGCAGGGCCGCGCCAGCAACGTGGAGGTGGACGAGTCCACCCTGCGCTCGGACGAGGTCATCAACTGCATCAAGACCACGATGCGCGCCTGGACGTTCCCTTTCAAACCGAGTGACGACGTCCCCGTCAGCTACCCGTTCATCTTCTCGCCAGGGGAATAGGCTCGACCTCCCGGACCTTCCGGAGGCACCGGGACCGCGGGGAGCACATGGAGAAGCTGGCCGTCATCGCCACATCCCCCCTCTTCGAGATGCTGGCCCCCGCCGAGCTCGCGCGGCTGGCGGAGCTGGCACGGCTGTACCGCTACGCCCACGGCGAGGTCGTCTTCGAGGAGGGCGACCTGGGTGACAGCCTCTTCGTCATCGTGCGGGGCCAGGTGGAGGTGGTGCGCCGGGGGACGGGCAACGGCGTGAAGCCCCTCACCGTCCTGGGACCGCCGGAGTTCTTCGGGGAGATGGGCCTCATCGACAAGGACCACCGCTCCGCCACCGTGCGCGCCCTGGGGGAAGTGGAGCTGCTCCAGCTCACCGCACAGGATTTGCGGACCTTCCGGTTGGCGCACGCGGACGGCTTCACCTTCATCGTCGTGAACATCGCGCGCAGCCTGTCCGCCCGCCTGCGCGAGGCCAACGCCCGCCTGGCTCCCCAGGACTGAGCTTCTCTCCTGGAAGACCGGACTCAAGGCCAATGGGGCATTGCGTTGACACCCCACCCCCTCACTCCTAGGCTCGACTCTTGAAGCTTGGGAAGAGGCCGGAAGGACTCGTGAGGCGCATGCGCACCCTGGGAATGCTGGCCGTGGTCGGAGGACTCGTCACCTCCGGGATGGCGCTCGCGCAGACGCCCGCGCCGCTGCCGCGCCCTGCCTCGCCCGCGCTGGACAAGGCCGGTGACGTGCCGGACAGCCAGAAGCTGGAGCGCAGCACGCAGGCGCTGGGCACCATGCGCGAATCCCTCCGCCAGGTTTTCGAAAAGGTGGAGGAGGCGCGGCGCACCAAGGACGTGGTGAAGCTCAACTGCGCCAACGAGAAGCTGACGCAGATAAAGGGCCTGTTGCGCATCTCCGAGCAGGCGGACGTCGCCCTCCAGGAGGCCGTCAGCAAGAGCGAGGCGGCCCCCGGCGAGCACGAGTTCACCAAGGTGATGATCGCGCAGCAGAAGGTGGGCCAGCTGCGCTCGGAGGCCGAGGAGTGCATCGGCCAGCTCGCCTTCCGCACCGACGAGAACCTCTTCGTGGAAGTGGAAGAGCCCGACAACCTGCCCGGTGGCGACCCCACGCGCCCCCCGCCGCCGCCGGACCTGATTGTCCGGCCTCCTCCCGCGAGCCCCGTGGACTGAGTGACTGGCCGCCTGCCACCTCCCACGGTCCCGGCCCCGGACCGTTTGTTCCGGTGCGGGAACACGCGTGCTATGCCCGCCGTCTCACTGCCTGGAGTGCCGCTGACACCATGAAGCAGCCTGGGACATTCCGTCTGGCCCTCGGGGCCCTGGCGCTCGCGGCGCTCCTGCCGCTGACGGCGTCGGCGCAGGCGTTCGCGGGCGGACGGCCTCCGGGCGGCAATGGCCTGAAGGTGGGCAACGGCCGGCTGCACCCGACGCTGGATTTGGAGACGCGCCTGGACAGCGGAGTGGGCTACTTCCGCGAAGCGGGCACGGGCCCCCTGTCCCCGGACCTCTCCGGAGAGCTGGCGCTGCACATCCGGCCCGGGCTGATGCTGGACGTGCCGTCCCCGAAGCTGGCCATCGCGCTGCGCGGCAACCTGGACTACGTGGCCTACACGGGCCTGATTACCGCGGGCTCCGGCGCGGCGTCGCACCTGGAGGGAGCGGCGGACCTAGCGCTGCGCTTCAACCAGGAGAGCACGCTGTCCGTGGAGGTCGGTGACGAGCTGACGCGCTCGGACCGCACGCGCACGGCGGCGCTGGGCGCGGGCATCCTCAGCCTCTTCAACGAGGCGCGCGTGAAGGCGCAGTGGAAGCCCGGTGGTGGCGCGCTGGAAGTGACGCCCGCGCTGGCCTACGCGATGGAGTTCTTCGAGCCCCTGGGCGGCATGACGCCCGTGGGCTGCACCGACGCCGCGTGTGATCCGCTGGCCGCCAGCCAGTTCAACTACGGCAACCTGCGCCTGGGCGCGGAGGGCCGCTGGCGCTTCCTGCCCAAGACGGCGGTGGTGGTGGACACGGGCCTGGAGTACCGGGGCTACTTCAACGACACCGCCACCCCCAGCGCGACGCTGCTGCACGCCATGGCGGGCGTGTCCGGCCTCGTGTCCCCGCGCATCACCCTGACGGCGAAGGCCGGCTGGAGCCAGAACCTGGGCGCGGGCGGCGGCGGCACCGTGGTGGGCCAGGTGGAGGGCACGTACCTCTGGGGCCCGTCGCTCACGGTGAAGGGCGGCTACCTGCGCGCCTTCGAACCGGTGGCCGCCTACGGCACCTTCCGCGACGACCGCGTCTACGCGGAGGCGCGCTCCGTGATGGGCAGCCGGCTCGCGCTGCACGCCATGGGCGCGCTGGACTTCCTCTCCTTCGCGGGCGGCCGAGGCGACACGCTGGTGACGCTGGACCTGGGGCCCGAGTATCAAATCCGCCCGTGGCTGGTGGGCGCGGTGGGCTACATGCTGGGCACCCGCTCGTCGTCGCTCGGCGCCGCCGGCCTCAACTACACCCGCCACGAAGGCTACGCGCGGGTGTCCGTCTCCTACTGAGGCTTCCCGCGCCCATGCGTCCCTCGCGGCTCCTCTTCGTCCTGCCGGCCCTCCTCGCGGTGCTGTCCGCCTGCCACGCGGACACGCGCCCGCCTCCGCCTCCGCCCACGCCCGCTTCGTCCACGGAGGCCGCGGCGACGTCCGGCGGCAACCTGGGCCCCGGCGACGTGGTGGAGGTGCGCGTCTTCCAGGAGCCCGAGCACTCCGGCACCTGGCGCGTGTCCCCGGAGGGCACCATCGACTATCCGCTGTGCGGCAAGGTGACGCTGTCCGGCCTCACCGCCAGCGCCGCGGCGGATGCGCTGCGCGACTGCCTGGCGCGCTACCTGCGCCGCCCGCAGGTGTCCGTGCTGGTGCGGGAGTACAACTCGCAGAAGATCTTCGTCTTCGGGGAAGTGCAGAAGCCCGGCACCTTCCCCGTCACCGGCGAGGTGTCCATCATCCAGGCGATTACCCTGGCCGGGGGCTTCACCAAGCTGGCGGCGAAGAACAACACGCTCGTCACGCGCGTGGTGGACGGGCAGGAGCGCAAGATTCGCGTGCCCGTGGAGGACATTGGCGTGGGCCGTGAGCGCAACTTCCTGCTCCAGGCCGGCGACATCGTCTTCGTGCCGGAGAGCTTCTTCTAGTCGCGCGACGTCCAGCCGATTTCGTCCAGGAAGCGCTTCGCCTGCGTCATGAGCTGGGGCGCCAGGTTCGCGCCGCTCGCCAGCACGTCGCCCTTGAGCACATCGAAGGGCCGCCCGTCGATGTGCACGATGACGCCGCCGGCCTCCGCCACCAGCAGGCCGCCCGCGGCGATGTCCCAGGGCTTGAGGCCGAACTCGAAGTAGCCGTCGAAGCGGCCGGCCGCGACGTACGCCAGGTCCAGCGCGGCGCTGCCGGTGCGGCGCATGCCCTGCGCCAGGAGGATGAGTTGGGAGAAGAGGCCCACGGGCAGGTCCGGCCGCTCGCGCACGTCGTAGGGGAAGCCCGTGCACAGGAGCGCCCGCTCCAGCGTGGCCGTGGGGCTGGCCTTCAGGGGCACGCCGTTGAGCGTGGCGCCTTCGCCCTTCGCGGCGGAGAAGAGCTCGTCGCGCATGGGGTCGTAGACGGCGCCCGCCACGGTGCCCTCCGGCCCCTCCACCGCCACGCTGACGCAGAAGTGCGGCACCTGGTGCGAGTAGTTCGTGGTGCCATCCAGAGGATCCACGATCCACCGGAACGTGTCCGTGCCCTGCGAGGCGCCGCTCTCCTCCGCGAGGATGGCGTGGCGCGGGTAGCGCTGGCGCAGGAAGTCCAGCAGCGCGGCCTCCGAGGCGCGGTCCGCGTCCGTCACCAGGTCGATGCCGCCCTTGAACTCGATGGTGCGGTGCTGGGGGAAGCGCTCACGGAGGATGCGGCCGGCCATGCGGGCGCCCTCTTCCGCGGTGCGGCGCAGCGCGGCGGGCGTCTCCGGTTCGTGGGCCATGGATGCGTTTTCCCTCGGGTGCGCGCTAGGAGGCGGGCTCGGCGAGCAGCTGCTCGATTTCCGTCTGGAACTGCTGGAGGAACTCCTCGGCGAAGCCCTCGTGCACGTGACGGATGACGCCCTTGCGATCAATCAGGAAGGTGGTGGGCATCAGCCGCACCTTCAGCAGGCGCTCGGACACCAGCGCGTTGGCGTCCAGGAGGATGGGCACCTCCACCTTCGCCTCTTCCAGGAACGGAGGAATGGCGCGCACGTCCTCGTCCACGTTGAGCGCGTAGACCTTCAGCCCCTTCGCGCCGTACTCCTTCTGCAGCTGGCCGTACATGGGCAGCGCGTCCTTGCAGGGCTCGCACCACGTGGCCCACACGTCCAGGAGGACGACCTGGCCACGGTCGCTCTTCAAGTCATACGGGCTGTTGTCCGGGTAGCGCTTCACCTGGAAGGCCAGCGGCTGGCCCGACGATTCCAGAGCAGAGCTGCTGGAGCGAGGCCCCTCCCCCGTCCGGTCCGTGAGCGGCGGCAGTGACGAAGACGACGAGGCACAGCCCAGGGCGAACGTCAGGGCACCCAGCGAGAGCAGGAGCGGACGGCGCATGGCTCAGGTCCCCTTCCCCGCCCGGGCCTTCAGGGCGGTGAGCAGCTTCTCGATGAAGCCCCCGAAGGCGCCGTTGCTCATGACGAGCAGCACGTCGCCGGCCTTCGCCTCGGACGCGACGCGGTCCACCAGCGTCTGCACGTCGGTGGCGCCGTCCGCGGCGATGCCCTGACCCTTGAGCGCTTCGATGAGCTTGGGGACGTTGAGCTCCTCGCCCTCGGGCACCTTGTCGTGGCGCTCGGGCACCTTGAGGCTGGCGCGCGCGGCGCCGGGGAAGGCGTGCGCGTAGTCCTCCTGGTGGATGTTGCGGCGGCTGGTGTTGGAGCGCGGCTCGAAGATGGCCCACAGGCGCCGGTCCGGGTAGCGGTGGTGGATGGCGGCGATGGTCTCCCGCACGGCGGTGGGGTGGTGCGCGAAGTCGTCCACCACGAGCACGCCTTCAATCTCCGCGCGCACCTCCTGCCGGCGCTTCACGCCCTGGAAGGTGGACAGGCCCTGCTGGATTTCAGCGAAGGTGAGCCCCAGGCCGCGCGCGGCGGCGATGACCGCGAGCGCGTTCTCCACGTTGTGCGCGCCGGACATGGGCAGCGTCACGGTGCCCAGGTCCTGGCCCTTCTCCACGACGTTGAAGCGGGCGCCCTCCGGACCGAAGGAGACGTTCCTGGGCGTGTAGTCCGCGTCCGCGCCCTCCTTGGCCACGTAGGTGCTGACGGGCGCGGTGCCTCCGCGCGCGATGCGCACGGCGTTGGGGTACGCGGCGCAGACGACCAGCTGGCCGTCCTTGGGCACCAGGCGCACGAACTTCTCGAACGTGGCCTCGTAGTGGGGCAGGTCGCGGAAGATGTCCGCGTGGTCGAACTCCACGCTGGTGACGATGGCGGTGCGCGGGCGGTAGTGGAGGAACTTGGAGCCCTTGTCCCAGTAGGCGGTGTCGTACTCGTCGCCTTCGACGACGAAGTGCGGGCCCTTCCCCACGCGGTAGTTGCCCGAGTAGTTCTGCGTGACGCCGCCCACGAGGAAGCTCGGGTCCTTGCCCGCGGCCACCAGCACGTGGGCCATGAGCGAGGACGTGGTCGTCTTCCCGTGCGTGCCGGCCACGACGACGGAGTGCGAGTGGTCCAGGAAGAGCGAGCCCAGCGCGGCGGGGAAGCTCATCTGCTTGAGGCCCCGCTCGCGCACGGCGGTGGCCTCCGGATTCACGCGGCGGATGACGTTGCCGATGATGACCAGGTCCGGCTTCGCCGCGTCCAGGTTGGCGGGCGAGTACGGGCTGCTGGCGGGGATGCCCCACGTGCGGAGCATGTCGCTCATGGGCGGGTAGACGTTCTCGTCGCTGCCGGTGACGTCGTAGCCGGCGGCCTTGAGCATGCCGGCGAAGGAGCCCATGCCGGTACCGGCCACGCCCACCAGGTGGATGCGGCGCACGGACTTCGGGTCGAGTGAGTCGAGGACGTTGCCGTTGTCGTCAGCCATGCTGCGGTTTCCTCAGGGGAGGACGTGGAGGTCGAGCGCCTCCACGACGAGCTCGTGGAAGGCGGGGCGGAAGTCGCGGATGCGCAGGTCCTGACGGCCCTGGGCCACGCGGTTGGTGATGAGCGCGACGACGAGCGACCGCCTCAGGTCCACCCAGAGGCTGGTGCCGGTGAAGCCCAGGTGGCCCACCGCGCCCGGAGGCGTGTCGCCAATGAAGCGGCCCGCGCTGGAGTGACCCTTCGACGGAGAGTCGAAGCCCATGGAGCGCGTGCTGCCCTCCACCAGCGGGTCGGTGGCGAGCGCGCGGTGCCACAGCGGCCCGGGAGCAATCGCGGCATGCGTGCCCGCGGCGCCCTCCAGCACGGCCTGGCCAAAGCGGGCCACGTCCACGGCGGTGCCGAAGAGGCCCGCGTGTCCCGCGACGCCGTCCAGCACCCAGGCGTTGTCGTCGTCCACCTCACCCGGGCGGGCCGCCTGCGAAGGCACGTCCTTCCACAGTGACTCCTGGCCCGGAGCGGGCTCGCGAGGACGCATGGCGCCGGTGTGCGCGGTGGCGCCGTCGGCGGGGAAGTCGGTGAGGCGATGGAAGCGGGCCTTCAGGTCCAGCGGCTCCGCGATGTGGCGGTGGAAGAGCACGTCCAGCGGGGCGCCACCAGCGCGAGCGAGGATGTCCCCCAGGAGGATGAAGCCCACGTCGCTGTAGATGGACTTCGTGCGCACGGGCGCATCCAGCGGAGTGGCGGCGGCGGCGTGCAGGACCTCCGCGTGGACCTGCGCGCGGAGGGTCGCGGGGCAGCTCGCGTCGAGCAGCTCCGGATGGGACTTGAGCGCGTCCGCGAAGAACGGGACGAAGGCCGGCAGGCCGGAGCGGTGGTAGAGCAGGTCCGCGACGGTGACGCCCGCGTCGCCCGCGGGCGAGCCGGGGAAGTAGCGGGACACGAGCGTGTCCGGGCCCACCTTGCCTTCGGTCCACAGGCGCAGGAAGAGCGCGGTGGTGGACATGACCTTGGTGAGGGACGCGAGGTCGAAGCGCGTGTCGCCCGTCACCTTGCCGGCGACGCCGCCGAAGACCTGCATGCCCTTGTGGAGCACCACGGCCTGCGCGGCGGGGAAGATGCCCAGCTCCACGCCATCATCGAGCACGGCCTGGAGGTTGGCGATGGGGTGCTGGCTCATCCGGGGCTCACCGCGCCTTCGAGGAACGTCAGGCGCGCGGCGTCCGCGTCCAGGCGCACGTGGGTGCCCAGGGCGACGGGGTAGTTGATGGCGCCATGGCCAATGGGGAAGCCCGCGGCGCAAGGCACCTTCGCGTCCCGCGCCAGCTCACGGAGCACGTCCGCGCTGGAGTAGTTCGCGTCCTTCTCCTCGCAGGCGGTGAAGTCACCCAGGACGATGCCACGCACACGGGAGAAGACACCGGCGAGCCGCAGGTGGGTCCACATGCGGTCGATGCGGTAGGGGCGCTCGGTGACGTCCTCCAGGAGGAGCACGGCGCCGTCGAGCGGCGGCATGTACGGCGTGCCCAGCAGCCGGGAGAAGACAGACAGGTTGCCGCCCACGAGGACGCCCTCGGCGGTGCCGGGGACGTAGGTGGCGTTGCCGGTGAGGGGCGGCGGGGCCTCCGAGGACTCGAGGAGGCGGAAGAAGTAGTCGTGGACCTGCGTCGACTGGCGGCCCAGCTGCGTGAGGACGGGCGCGTGGATGGAGACGCGGTGCAGGGCCTGGAGCGCGCAGTGGATGGACGTCAGGTCGGAGAAGCCGGTGAAGGAGACAGGGCCGGCCTTGTCGAGCGGCAACTCGGGCAACAGACGCGCGCTGCCATAGCCACCTCGGGCGCAGAAGATGGCGCGGGTGGAGCGGTCGAGGAACGCGTGGGACAGCTCCTCCTGGCGGCGGGCGTCATCCCCGGCGAGATAGCGGTGCGACGCGCCGATGTCGGGCCGGACGACCGGGGAGTAACGGTCGGAGAGGATGCGCAGGCCAGCCTCGAAGGGAGCCTGTTCGAAGGGGCCCGCGGGGGCGACGACCTGCACCGTGTCGCGGGGACGGAGCGGAAGGGGCTTGAGCCAACGCACGCAGCGCTTCATAGCACCCGGTGCGAGTGGGAAACGGTGTTTCAGGGAGCCCCGGGCCCGAAGCGTTGAGTACCGCCGGAAGGAGGAACGAGGCCCCGTGGAGCGCTCGTCCGCCCGCTGGCCGCCCTACCCCGCCGAGCCGCGTTCGAGCACCGCCGCGAAGAACCCATCCGTCCCGTGCCGGTGTGGGGTGACGAAGAGGAAGTTATCCTGGAGGCACGCGTCCGGAAGCCAACCGGCGCCCGGGGTGATGGCCCGGAAGTCAGGGCGGGAGCGAAGGAAGTCCGCGACGACGTCCTGGTTCTCCGCCCGGTTGAGGGTGCAGGTCGCGTAGACGACCCGGCCGCCGGGGCGCACGACGTCCCCTGCCCGGGCCAGGATGTCGCGCTGGACGGCCGTGTGCTGGGAGAGCGAGTCCGGGGTGAGCCGGAAGCGGAGGTCCGGCCCCCGGCGGAGCGAGCCCAGCTCCGAACAGGGAGCATCCGCGAGCACACGGTCGGCGTTGAGGCCTGGCGCAGGAGGCGTCCGAAGTACCTGGACGCGGGTGAGCCCGGCCCGGGAAGCGCGCTGCTGGAGCCGATCCAGCCGTTCCGCGTCCGGGTCGTAGGCGAGCAGCCGGCCGGAGTCGTTCATGGCCGCGCCCAGCTGGAGCGTCTTCCCCCCTGCCCCGGCGCAAAGGTCCAGCACGGTCTCCCCGGGCCGGGCCTCCACCAGGAGCCCCAGGAGTTGGCTGCCCTCGTCCTGGACCTCGAACAGGCCTTCGCGCAGGGAGGCCAGCCCATAGAGGTTCGGCCGGGGGCCATCGACATGAAGGGCCAAAGGGCTCCAGGAGCCAGGGCGGGTCGCGACGCCCTCGGAGGCCAGGCGCGAGGCCAGGGCCTCACGCGAGATGCGGGCCGGATTCACCCGGAGCGTGATGGGCCCCGGGACGTTGAGGTGGGCGCAGAAGTCCTCCGCCTCCGCCCCCAGTTCCCGGGAGAAGTGGTCCGCGAGCCAGTCCGGAAGCGAGGCCCGGAGCGCCAGCGACGGGGGCGTCTCCGTACGCAGTGGCACGGGAGCCGGGAGCCCGGCCCACGACGCGGCATCCGAAGCGGGAACGCCCACCAGGCCATGCAGGAGCGCGAACAGGAGCTGGGAGGGCGACGCGTCTGGAGAGGCCAGAAGGAACCCCAGGCGGCGGCGCCAGAGGCCCACGTTGAAGACGGCCTCCTTCAGCGCCTGGCGTCCTTCGCGGGACAGGTCGCGGTGGGCACGCAGGGTCCGGTCAAGGACGCGCTCGGCGGGGTCGCCCGAGAGGACACGGGCAAGCGCTTCGGACACGACGGGACCGAGCCCCTGGAGGGCGGACCAGGGCTGCGAGGTAAGCCGGGAGATCGGATCGAACAGGACAGTTGACAGGGCAGGCTCGGTTCTCTAGAAGTCGCTTCCGTCACGGCAACGCACCGCCGCGGCGGGACATATTCCCCGATAGCTCAGCTGGTAGAGCGGGTGACTGTTAATCACCATGTCCGTGGTTCGAGTCCACGTCGGGGAGCAAAAAAAGAAGGCCCTGCCCTAAACCGGCAGGGCCTTTTTGCTTTTCGCAGGTCAAGCGGATCGGATTGGGGCCTCCAGCACTCCCCCTCCCCTCGCTACCTCTGCTCGGTTGACGCGAGGCAAAGCCGTGATCGCGTCGGGGGGGCCTCTTCATCATGTCCTGCGCACGGGCGTCTCCGCCGAGATGCTGGACGCAGCGAAGCGGCTGCGCGAGCGGGGCAGCTTCTCGGTAGAGAAGTTCAGGCTCGCCGTGAAGGCCGCGTGCATCGCGGCGAAGGTCCCCGAGTTCACCCCGGGCCGCTTTCGCCGCTCGGTTGCAACTTGGGTCATCAACCAGGGCGCGGACCCCGCAGTGGTCGCCGCCTTCCTGGGCCACAAGTCACCATGCACCACGCGGCGCTTCTACGCTACGCACGCCGCGCCCACAAAGTACCCACGCTGCGGTAGCTCACTTGCCGCAACCGGGATGACGATGAACGCCCCCCCTCAGTCCGCTGCGGCCGTGTCTTTGGGCGCGAGGCGGAAGACCCAAAGGGGGAGCACACGTCGTTTGACGAAGAAGAAGTCAGGGGGGATGAAGTCGCGGTACTCACCCGGGACGAAGTCCGCACGGGTGGCAATGACCTCGTCTCCTCTCGTTGTGGTGTCACGGAAGGCGCGCGAGAGCATCTCGCTAAGTGAGCCGATGCCGTCGCAACCTTGAGCCTCTTGGTGGGACGCCTCTGGAGGCGGGGCGTAAGAGAACTCGACGGCGGTAATCCCCCCATCCGTGTCTCGCTCGATGATTACGTCCCCCGCAGGCCAGCGCCCGTAGAACACGATGAAGTCGGCGATGCGCAATTCGACGGGGTCCGTAATCCGTCCGTTCTCTGTGTAGAACCCCACCGACTGCACCTTCAGCGGCTGCTTCCCCCCCTTCTTGCCTCGGCGCTCCGCCGGCCCCTTGCTGACGGGCAACGTTTCGACGCAAACCCGGAGGGGGGCGCGCGTCGCGACAAAGAGGTCGCCGACGAGCGCCATCTCGTTCAACGTGAACGCCTTTTCTAAGGTCAGCACCCGCTTGTTGCCCTCGCGTGCGAGGTGCTGCTCACGAACCAGCGTCCACATCCCCCACCGAGACCAGAACGTGGCGAAGAAGAGCTCGCACTTCATCAGCCGCGCGTAGTTCGCCAGCCGCTCAACCTCGCGAGCGCCGCGAACCAGCGGCGCGTCCACTTGATGAACGTTCTTCACTTCGACGAAGGCGTGCACGTCATCGCCGAACACCACGCGGAAGTCCGGGACTTGGAGGTCGTCTGGCAGCTGATAGAACACGTCCCCCAAGTCCTCCTGTTTGAGGAACTTCACGTGGCCGAGGCTGGCGACGACCATCTCGAAGAGGGACTCGGTGCGCTGCCCGAAAAGGAAGCCCTCGCTCTTTGTGGCCTCTTCGGCGGACTCGCGGACCTTTTTGACGAACCGCCGCAGCCCCTCCTCCTCGCCCAGCGGCAGCTTTTCCTTCTGAAGGAAGCGGGCGAAGAGCGCGAAGGTGTCAAACCTAAGCGGGTCCCGGTCAATGCGCTTCACCGCCACCTCCATCTCGTACGCGGGCAACCGCCCGATTCCGACAGCGCAGCTCACGCCGCCGTTGCTGTGCGGCGCACTCGCTCCAGCAGCGATACCAACTCATCCACCTGTCCTGACGTGAAGAGTCCCTCGGGCCCGTGGGGCGTGAAGTCCGTGAAGGGGGACTCGTAGAGCCTCGACGGGTCCATCGCCCCGTGCTCGGTGAGGTGCTCCACGATGAGGCTGGTGAACTCCAACTGGTTCGCACTCAGCGCCTTGCCCGCCTGGAACTCATTGAGGGTGCGCTTGGCCGCCTCGCGGTCGAGCCCTACCAGCGAGCGCACGAAGAGCCCGAGGCCCTGCGCCCGCTCGCTCGCTCGCCGCAACTCCTCCTCGCCCGCGATGCCGTGCTGCGCGAGCAGCCGCTCCAGCTCCGTCAAGTCGGACGCCGTGAGGGCCTCGTTCATCCGCAGCTTGCGGACGGTGAGGTGGTGCTTGTGCGCGAGGAGGAACTGGCGCGTCTTCGCCCGGAAGCGCTCCCATTCGTCCGGCGTGGCGAAGCCGGGCAACTGCACCTCCACCGCCTCGCCCAGCACGTCCTCGAAGTTGGTGTAGACGGGGTTGCGCTGCGTGCGCTCAATGAAGCGAACCAGGGCGCGCAGGCGCTTGCGGGCGAGCTCCAGCATCGGCACGGTGACGTCCTGCCACCAAGTGTCCGACTGCACCTCCTGGATGAGGGCGAGATGCTCCTTCACCATGGGGATGCTGGTTTTCTCCTCCAGCACGTTGGCGAGCGCCTTCACCTGCTCGCGCAGCCGCATGAAAGAGGGCTCCTTGCGCAGCAGCGCCAGCTCCAAGTTGAGCATGAGGAGATCGAAGCGCTTGGACTCCTCCGCCTCGGACTCCAGCTGCGAGGGCAGCCCAGCTACCTGGTGGGCGAGCTCCTCGTGCGCCTCCTCTGACAGCTTCGCCCAGGCAGCCGGATTCGCGTACCGGGAAACCACCTCGCGGCACTGGCGGACCACGAAGTTGTCCACGTTCATGGCCGCCACCTCCCCATGCAGTACGCAGGCGACGTCGGCACGCACCGCCGCCTCAGTCGTCGCATAGCCCATGGAGGCCTCGGACTCGCCTGCAGCCAAGCCGCGCTTCTCCGCAGCAAGGCGCCTGTCCAGCTCGCCCACCAGCGCGAGCCGCCGCTTGAAGAGGCGCTTGCCGAGGGACTCCGCCACGGCCCCGTCCTCGGTGGGCGGGTGCTGACTGAAGAACTCCAGGTTCTGGCAGAAGTCGAAGACGTAAAAGAAGCGCTTGGGCTCGCCGGGACCGAAGAGGTCTGGCCGCAGGCGAGTGCCGCGCCCCACCATCTGCCAGAACTTCGTCTTGCTGCGCACCAGCTTAAAGAAGACGAGGTTCACCACCTCGGGCACGTCGATGCCCGTGTCGAGCATGTCCACGGAGATGGCGATGTGCGGCGACTTCGCCTCTTGGCTGAAGCCGTCGATGAGGCTCTGCGCGTACTCGGTCTTGTAGGTGATGATGCGGGCGAACTCGCCGTTGTAGTGCGGATAGTTGATGTTAAAGCGCTCGGCGATGAAGGCCGCGTGCGCGTTGTTCTTGGCGAAGATGATGGTCTTGCCGAGCCGGTCCCCGCCGGCCACCTTCTGTCCGCGCTCCATGAGGTGCTGCAGCACCTTGTCGACGGTGTCCGCGTTGAAGAGCCACTTGTTGACGGCCTCGGCCTCGACGCTGTCCGGGGTGCCCTCCTCCTCGTCCCACTCCAGCGCGTCCCAGGCGTCCTTCTCCTCGTCGGAGAGGGCCTCGTACTGGATGCCCTCGCGTTGGAACTTGAGGGGCACGGAGACGGCCTTGAGGGGCACGAGGAAGCCGTCCTTCACCGCCTCCTCCAGCCCATAGGCGTCGGTGGGGACGCCGCTCTCCAAGTCGAAGAGGCTGTAGGTGTTCTTGTCCACCTCGTCCTTCGGCGTGGCGGTGAGGCCGACGAGGAGCGAGTCGAAGTAGTTGAAGATGGCGCGGTACTTCTGGAAGACCGAGCGGTGCGCCTCGTCGATGATGACGAGGTCGAAGTGGCCGACGCCGAAGCGCCGGTGCCCCTCGCGCACCTCGTCGATGAGGCCCATCATCGTGGGGTACGTGGAGACGTAGACGCGCCCGGTGCCGTCCTTGTCGGTGACGAGGTTCACGGGCGCGGCGTCGGGCAGGAAGGCCTTGAAGGCGTTGGCCGCCTGGTTCACCAGCGCCACGCGGTCGGAGAGGAAGAGGACGCGCTTGGCCCAGCCGCAGCGCATGAGGAGGTCGACGAGGGCGATGACGGTGCGCGTCTTGCCCGCGCCCGTCGCCATCACCACCAGCGCCTTGCGCTGCCTGTCCCGCTCGAAGGACTCGGCGATGCGGCGGATGGCGCGCGTCTGGTAGAGGCGCTCGACGATGGTGTCGCTCACGACGGCGTCGGCGAGGCGCTTGCGGCCCGTGCGTCGCTGGTGCAGCAGCACCAGTTCCTCCCGCTTGTAGAAGCCCTGCACGCGGCGCGGCGGGTAGCCGACGTCGTCCCACAGCCAGTGCTCGTAGCCGTTGGAGAGGAAGATGACGGGCCGCATGCCGAACTGCGCCTGCAGGCAGTCCGCGTACAGTTTCGCCTGCTGCTCGCCCGCCTGGGGGCTCACGCTGGTGCGCTTGGCCTCCACGAGGGCCAGGGGCTTTCCGTCCTCGCCCCACAGCACGTAGTCGACGCACCCCACGCCCTGGGCGTTGGGCATGCCCGACACCTCGAACTCGCGGTCGCGCGGCTTGTCCAGCGCCCAGCCGGCCTCCTTGAGGAGGAGGTCGATGATGAAGCGGCGGGTCTCGTCCTCGGAGTAGTCGTGCGTGTCCGGTTGGGCGACGTTGGCCGCCTTGGCTTCGGCCACCTCGGCCTGGGCGCGCTTGAGGGCCTCGTCCAGGGTGGCCCTGTCCGCGAGCAGCGCCGAGAGCTGCTCGTCCTTCGCCCGCAGCTGCGCTTCCAGCCTCTGGAGCTGCTCCGGCGTCTGGGCGAGGGCGGTCGCCTGACGGGGCAGGACCTCCGGGTTGAAGGTGAGGCCCGGCGCAGGCTTCTGGGCGCGCGCGTAGGTGCGCGCGAGCCAGTACGCGACGTGGAAGAGCTCGCGCACCGAGGTGAGCGCGTCGTACTGGCGCACCGGACGGTGACCGTGGACGGCCTCGTTGCCCAGCTTGGTGATAACCCGCGCCTTGGTGAAGACGGCGTCACCAGCGGTGTTGCGGAAGGTGGGCTCGTGCAGCAGCGCGCTCAGGTTGTCCTGGTAGGGCAGCTTGAGGCTCGCGTCATGCTTGTAGAGCCAGGCCACGGCCAGTTCGAGGGCGCGGCGTGCGTAGAAGCAGGCGGCGCGCGCGTCCGGATGCGCTAGGGACTCGGAGCGGCTGGCGGCCTCGTAAAGGGCAGGCCACTCGGACTTCAGGAAGTCGAAGTGGCTCATCTCACAGCTCCCCTCGGAAGGCGCGATACGAAAGCGAGGCAACGAGAGCGTCCATCTCCGCCAAGGAGGCCCGATGCGCCACTTTGAGCTTGTCGATGACCGCCACACGCTGAGCGAAGGCTTCCTGCAACCCGGCGGGCGGATTCGGAATGACGAACGAGCGGATGTCGTCGAAGTTCAGGCCAGCCTTTACGCCTTGCCTGTTCCGACCCAGAACTTGCTGCCGCCCCGTAGGCGATACGAGGAACGCCGATAGGAAACGGGGGTGTAGCGCTTTCGTTCGCAGAATCGAGAGGTGCTGGTTGATGTACGCGGGGCCGAGCCCGTCGGGAATGACAGCTGTGCGCCCGAGGTCTGCAGTGATGCTCAGCAACACGTCCCCTACTTGGACGCGCGTGCGGACGGCCTCTGCCGTTTTGGGAGCAGTGACGAACGCGACATCATCGAGGAGAAGCTCGTCGTTGCGCACGTTCTGGATGCGAAGGAAGAGGTCGCCGGACTCAGCGTAGTGTGCGGCCCAACCCCGAGATCCGCTGGTCAGGAAATCCAAGACCTCGCCGAGCTTCACATTGGTCCACTGTTTGAGGACCACATCCGGCGCGCCAAAACTGCTGGCGAACATGGCCTGAGGCAGCACATCCAGGCCTTCAAGAGCTTCGCGGCGTTTGCCGCGCAGTGCTTCGGCTCGGTCCAATATTACCGCTATGCGCCGCTGCTCGACTAATGGTGGCAGAACGATCTCAACGCGCGCGACAACCGACTTCGACACCTCCTTGAACGTGGCCCCGTTGCCGAGACTCTCCAAGTAGGAGCGATGCTTGCGCAGCCAGTGGTAGAGAAACGTTGGGTGTACCTGGTCGGGCTTAGGTACGAGGCTCTTGAAGCCCTGGTTCGTCGCCATGGGCACGGTGTTCATCGCCACGTGGCCGATTGGCGCACGCGAGCTGAACAGGACCGCGCCGGGCATCAACACCTCAGCGGCGCAGTTCTGCAAACCAGCGCGCGTGATCCGCCGCTCGGTCGCGCCGATGTACGCGCCGCGCAGGCCACTTAAGTCCTTTGGCGTCGCCCAGTAGATGTCGCCGTCCCAGTACGACGGCACGCTGGTGCTCGGGGTTGCGCCCGAAACGATCTCGCAACAATCGCCAAGTCGAGTTCTCAACCAGCCCTTCATTGCAGCAGTCCCCCAAGCTCCTTCATGCCCTGCTGGATCTCAGCTTCGAGCTTGGCGAGTTCCGTAAGGATCTCTTCGGGACGACGGTGCTGGATGGCCTGCTCGACTACCTGTCGGTAGCGGCTCAGGCTCAAGTCGTAGCCCTCCGCTGCGATGTCCGCCTTGGGGACACAGAAGCTCTGCGCACTTCGAGGGCGTTTAAGTTCCGACTCCGACCGGGCCCGCCATCGGGCGAGGACATCCGGCAGGTTGTTCTTCGCTTGTTCCTCAGGCGTCAGGGATGAACGAGCTACCGGGCCGAGCTTGTCCTCCGACAGCAAGGGCGCGCGCTTGTCATCGAGGCTCCATCCGTCCGCCTCCACGCTGTAGAACCACACGCGGTCAGTGCCACCGGAGTTCGTCTTGGTGAAGAGCAGGATGGCGGTAGAGACGCCCGCGTAGGGCTTGAAGACGCCGCCGGGCAGTGAGACCACGCCCTCCAGCTTCTGGTCCTCCACCAGCATCTTGCGCAGCGCCTTGTGCGCCGTGGAGGAACCGAAGAGCACCCCCTCTGGCACGATGACGGCCGCGCGGCCGCCAGGCTTGAGCAGCCGCAGGAAGAGCGCCAAGAAGAGCAGCTCGGTCTTCTTCGTCTTCACCACCTGAAGCAGGTCCTTGGCGGTGTTCGTCTCGTCGAGGCTCCCGGCGAAGGGCGGGTTGGCGAGGACCAGCGTGTACTTCTCCGCCTCGCCCGCGTGGTCCTGCGCGAGCGAGTCGCGGTAGCGCACGTCCGGCTGCTCCACCCCGTGCAGCAGCATGTTCATGCTGCCAATGCGCAGCATGGTGTTGTCGAAGTCGTAGCCGTGGAACATCCCCGAGTGGAAGTGCTCCTTCAGCCTTGCGTCGCGCAGCGCCTCAGGGTGCCGCGCTCGCAGGTACTCGCCCGCCGCCACGAGGAAGCCACACGTGCCACTCGCAGGGTCGCAGATGACGTCGCGGGGAGTGGGTGCGCTCATCTCCACCATGAGCTGGATGATGTGGCGCGGAGTGCGGAATTGGCCGTTCTGCCCCGCGCTCGCAATCTTCGAGAGCATGTACTCGTAGAGGTCGCCCTTGGTGTCGCGCTCCTCCATCGGCACTTGGTCGAGTAGGTCGACCACCTTAGCCAACAGCGCGGGCGTCGGGATGGTGAAGCGCGCGTCCTTCATGTGGTGCGCGTAGGTGGAGCCGTCGCCGCCCACCGTTCGCAGGAAGGGGAAGACGTGCTCGCCTACCATGGCGAACATCTCGGCCGGCGCGAGGTTCTTGAAGCGCGACCAGCGCAACTCCTCGTAGGGTCGGCCCTTCGCGTCCTTGCCCTCGGGGAAGATGCGCCGCTCGATAGGACGCTTAAGGCGCGCGGCCTTGTTCTCCTCCAGCAACTGGAGGTCATCAAGCCGGCGAAGGAAGAGCAGATAGGTAATCTGCTCGATAACTTCGAGCGGGTTGGCGATGCCGCCACTCCAGAAGGCGTCCCAGATGCGGTCGATTTGGCTACGTAGGTCACTGGTGAGCATGGCTTTCTCTTCTTAGCATGAGGGGGCAGCACGCACGGACCCGCATGGCCGGGAGATCCGAAGCGCAAGGGAAATCCCGCAGCAGAGCTCTGCATAAGACCATGGCAGGATGGTCCTGCCGCCGCGCTTGGGCCTATTCGCCCGCAGTGCGTGCCCCCCTTACGACCGTGCGGGCTAGTGCTTCGTCTGCGGTGGAGTTGGAGCCCACGCGAACAGCACCTAACGAAAGTCAGGTCAGGGCTGGCCGAGCACAAGGGGCGTCCTCACCTTGAGGGGCACCGGGCATGGTTCGTGAACTCGTTCCCGACGCCTTTTGGCAGCGCGTGGCGCCACTGCTGCCACCGCCCCGGCCGAAGAAGAAGCTGGGCCGCCCTCGTGCGGACGACCGGGCGGCACTGGAGGCCATCGTCTTCGTGCTGAGGAGCGGCATTCCCTGGGAGATGCTGCCTCGCAAGCAGTTCGGCCTGTCGGGCATGACAGCCTGGCGCAGGTTGGAGGAGTGGACCCGGGCTGGCGTGTGGGAACAGTTGCAGGCGCGGCTGCTGGATGAGTTGGGACTGCGAGGCAAGGTGGACTTCTCGCGAGCTTCAATCGACTCCTCGTCCGGCTGGGCGTCAAAAGGGGGGCCCTCACGAGCCCGAGCCCGACGGATAGAGCGAAGGCGGGTAGCAAGCATCATCTTCTCGTAGACGCCTAGGGCCTGCCGCTCACCGAGTTCGTGACGGCCGCCAACGTCCACGACACGCACGAACTCTTCCCGCTCATCGACTCCGTGCCCGCGGTGCGGATGCCTTCGGGCCAGCGAAGACTGCGACCCACAAAGCTGCACGCGGACAATGCCTATGCCTCCAGGAGGAACCGGCAGGAACTCCGCCTGCGAGGCATCGTGGCTCGCATCGCGAGTCCAGGCGTCGAGTCCAAGGAGCGGCTGGGGACTATCGCTGGGTTGTGGAGCGCACGCTGGCTTGGAAGAACCAGTTGCGCCGTCTTCGTGTCCGCGACGAGCGCAGGGACGACATGCACTTTGGATTCCTCGTCCTCGGCTGCTGCGTCATGCTCCTACGGCGCCTCTGTCCTGGCATTTGTTAGGAGCTGTTAACCGCAAGGCTGAGGGTTCGAGTCCACGTCGGGGAGCATAAAAGAAGGCCCTGCCCTAAACCGGCAGGGCCTTTTTGTTTTCCACGGGCCTCGCGATGAACGTCGCGGGGCCTTCGTGCTCAAGCCGCTGAGTCCCCAGGGATTTTCCTCGCGGTACTGAAGAGCGCGCGCTGTCAGGGCGCAGCCCGTATGGCGGGGGGCCCGGCCGTCGATTCGGCTGGCCCGGCGCATGTCCCGCGTTCAGGCCACGTGCGGAGTCATCCGTCGATCCCGTACAGCTTCCACGAAGCACTGCACGTCATCCCCGGCATCCTCTGCGCACCAGCCTCGACTCCGGGTCGGTCGTTGACGCGTGCGCGGCGTTGCTTCTCTTCTCGCCGTGGAAGTCGACGGTGGGGTTGCCCTTGTCGTCCGGAGGCTCCTGGCTCACCAGGTCAGGAGGAGACCCCGCTCCGGTGCGGGAGGTCGTCCCCGCACCGGAGTTCTTCAGCAGCCTGCTAGCTCACGGGCACCGTCCCGCCGTCGATCACGTACTCCGCCCCGGTGATCGCGCTCGCCCGGTCCGAGACGAGAAACCCGATCAACTCGGCGACCTCGGCCGGACGCGCGGGGCGCCCGAGAGGAATTCCGCCGAGCGAGCGCATCACGATTTCCTTCGCGCCCGCTTCGTCGGTGCCGTTCTTCGCCGCGATCTCGCTCATGAATCCGACGGAGGCCTCGGTCTCGACCCAGCCCGGCGACACGCGATTCACGCGCACGCCCTGCGGCGCGACCTCCTTCGAGAGGGCCTTGCTGTAGTTCGAGAGCGCGGCCTTGGCCGAGGCGTACGCGGTCGTCGCTTCATGAAGCGGCATCTGCCGCTGGATCGACGTCACGTGCACGACCGCGCCGGTCCGGCGCTCGCGCATTCCGGGGACCAGTGCCCGGTCGAGACGCACCGCCGCCATCAGGTTCAGGTCGAGCGTCTTCTGCCAGGCGTCGTCGTCGAGGACGGAGAAGCCGCCTGCCGGCGCCGACGTTCCACCCACGACGTGGACCAGGATGTCCACGGCTCCGGCGGCCTTCACGACGCGCTCGCAGCCCTCGGCCGTGGCGACATCGGCGGCGATGAAGCCCTCGCCCGTTCCCTCCCGCGCGGTCGTCAGCACCGTCGCGCCGGCCGCGCGCAGCCATGCGACCACCGCCTTGCCGATGCCCTTCGTTCCGCCCGTCACGAGCGCACACCTACCCTCCAGCTCTCTCATCACGTCATCTCCTTCCGCAGGGTTGAAATGGGCATCGCGGCTCACGCGCCGATGCTCAAGGCCGCGATCCGGTCGCCCTTCATCCGGAACGCGAACGTGAGCGTGATGGGGCTGCCGGGAAACCGGCCCGTCACTCTCGCGCGAACCTCGCAGGCATCGCCCTTCGCGTTCACCTCGACCGGCTGCGCGACGGCCTGATACTTCTCCTGGGAGTCACGCCACCATTCGTCGATGGCCGCATGCCCGACATGCCGATGTCCCTCATCCTCGACAACGGCATCGGGCGCGAAGGCGTGGAGCGGCGTGGCACTGCCCGCGTCGAAATAGGCTCGAATCGATGGGTGCATTGTCATGACCCAAGACGTAAGCCCGCGCGATTGCCCGCTCAATGGGGACAAACCAGGATGCGGCATCCCGACTTACAGGATTATCGATGTATCAACCCGGACTGAATGATCTCGATGCCGTCCTCGCCGTCGCTCGCAGGAGCTCGTTTCGCGGCGCTGCCCTCGATCTCGGGATGTCGACGACGGCGATGAGCAGCGCGATCGCGAAGCTCGAAGCACATCTTGGCGTCCGCCTCTTCAACCGCACGACGCGCAGCGTCTCGCTGACCGACGCCGGCAGAGCGTTCGTCGAACAGGTGGCTCCGGGACTCGAGGACATCCGCGGCGCGATGGACGCGGCTCGCTCCCAGCAGGCAAAGCCGTCCGGCATGCTGCGCATCAACACCTTCGCGACAGCGGCGCGCGAGATCCTCGCGCCACTGGTGCTGGAGTACCTCCGCCGCCATCCGGACGTGCATGTCGACGTCGTGACCGAAGGCCGGCTGGTCGACGTCGTCGCCGAGGGGTTCGACTTCGGTGTGCGGATGGCGAACCTCGTGCCCACCGACATGATTGCCATCCCGCTGGGAGAGCCCCAACGCCATGCCGTCGTCGCTTCGCCGGCGTACCTGAAGAAGCACGGCCGGCCGCGCGTCCCATCGGACCTCTTCCGTCATCGGTGTATCCGGGTGCGCTTGCCGAACGGCAGCCTCTTCCGGTGGGAGTTCCGTAAGCGGGGGCAGACGGCCCTCATCGATGTGACGGGGCCCCTCACGCTGGACGAGGCCAGCCTCTCGCGGATCGCAGTCCTGGAGGGCATCGGACTCGGCTTCTTCATGGAGCCGGACGTGCGAGGCGACATCGAAGCGGGACGCCTCGTTCGCGTGCTCGAGGACTGGACACCGGAGCTCGCTCGGCTCTGCCTCTACTACCCTGGCCGGCGCAATTCCTCGGCCGCTCATACGGCGTTCGTCGCACTGGCCCGCGAAGTCGCGGCAGCTCGCGAATGAGGCTCGCAGAATGAAAAGTCATGAGCCTCAAACTCCAGACCCGGAGGTCCTCCTACGACGACGCGTCCTCCGAGCCGAAGTCGCGGGCCCAGTGCGCCCTCAGGATTCGCGCGAAGCTCTCACGCTGCCTCGCGCCGGAACGACGCAGCGAGTCTTGCGCGGAGATCCAGAACGGGTTGAACCGCTTCGGGTCCTCGAGCAGCACCTCGGCGAACGCCTCGAGGAAGTGCCGGACACGCTCCGGCTCCCGTCGCGCGGAGGGCGGCACGAGATCCCATTCCTGCTCCACCACGTTGGAGATGAATCCGTCCTCGAAGGTGACCACGCGGAAGAGGATGGAGAGCGACTCGTCGGGCCCCTGCTGGGTGTCCACCCATTCGAGCCGCGTGGAGTCGGTCTCGCGCACCGCCTCGAGCGGCGGCAGGCCCTCAAGACAGTCCTTCAGTGCCCGGGCCGAGAGCGGCTCTCCGGGGAGGAACGGCTCCGTGACGGTCTCCTCGGGATGGAGGTCGAGCGCCGGCAGGTCGGGCGAGCCCGTGGATGAGAAGCGCACCGAGCTGAGCCGTCTGCCTTCGCCTCCGACGTGGGTGGCGAACATGTCGAGCCGACGCGCCTCCACATCGAAGACATAGACATAGGCCACGGCACCGGTCTCCTCCGGCCCGACGCGCAGTCCCGGCTCCTCCTCCGAGAAGCGTTGGCCCTCCGGCTTCTCGGGGCCCGGCATGCAGAGCGACCAGCCCCAGGGGGCCTCATTGATGAGCTGGCGCACCACGGCCCCCAGGTCCCCCTGCGCGCGCTGCGCGCGGTACAGAAGGTGTTGCCCGAGGCCGGTTGGGTAGCCATCCCAGTGGTGATAGACCCCACGCCAGGGTCGCTCTGAGACGTGCTCGGGGATGCCCGAGCCCGACGTGTAAACAGCGATTGCACCGGGAGTCGACATGGGATGCAGAGTGTAGTGTCTCCCTCTCCCGGCCGTGAAGGCTCCACATCCTCCGGATCAGGAGGCCTCTACCACGACGCCACGACACTCCAGGCTCTGACCGATCGGGCTCTCTGGGCTGACGTCACGAGCCGGTCACAGCCACGGTCACGAGGCTTGCCTGGAGGTCCACCCCTCGGGGTGCCGGCCGCCCTTCGGCCCTCGCACCGTGCGCGGATGTCCTTGGGCTTCGCGTTCCCCAAGGACTCCGCGTGACCGCATGGACAGGACTGCCACCTTCTTTCGATGACACCCGACGATCCCAACCATTTCACGGCAGCTTTCCCGTGTCATGACAGTGGATTGCGCTTCGCACTTCGGGGTCCTTCACATGGCTGATTCCCGGACCTCCAGTCCGGTGAGTCGACACCCGATCGAAACCCCATGATCCCATTCCGAAGTCTGTGGCTCGCGGCCGCCCTGCTGATGGCCGCCTGCGGAACGACTGAGCTCGCGCAGCCCGACGACGTACAGGATGCGACGACGGCCCAGGGCCTCTCCACGCTCTCCGTGCGAGGAACCACCAGCGCGAGCGGCCTGGCCACCACCACCCTCTCCATCCCCACCCCCGCCGGTACGGCCGCCGGAGATGTGCTGGTGATGCAGCTGAGCAATCGCGAGGCCGTCACCGCCGTCGCCACCCCACCCGCTGGCTGGACGCTGCTGCGCTCCGAGCAGAGCGCCTCGGCCATCAAGTCCTGGCTCTTCCTCCGCGTGGCCACCGCGGCCGAGCCGAGCAGTCACACCTTCACCCTCGACCTCGCCAGCTCCATGGCGGCCACCCTGGTCGCTGTGTCGGGCGCGGATCCGCTCCAGCCGGTCGATGTGCACGTGGGCCAGAAGAATGGCAACAGCGCGAGCCTCGCGCTGCCCGTCGCCACCACGTCGTCCGCGAACGGCCTCGCGGTGTGGTTCTCGGCCCAGGTCTGGGGAGGCGCCGCGTGCCCCGCGGTCCACACCCCTCCGGCGGGCTTCACCGAGCGGCTCGACACCTGCCTCGTCTCGCCGTCGCTCGGCGTGCTGCACAGCGCCGCCACCTCGGAGCTCGGGGCCGCGGGTGCCCAGCCCGCCTTCACCGGCAGCTCCACGCTCCCCAACACCAACATCACGCACGCGGTGGTGCTGCGTCCCCGCCAGCCGCCGGCCACCGGGGAGATCACCCTCGTCGGCACCACGCACGCGAGCGGCAAGACGGTCACCAGCCTGACCCTCTCGACCCCTACGGGCGTCGCCGCCGGTAACGTGCTGCTGGCGCACCTTGCGAACCGGAATCAGATTGGCGCCGAGCTCACCCCGCCTCCGGGTTGGACGCTGGTGCGCACCGACATGAGCACCTGGAGCATCCGCGGATGGGTCTTCGTCCGCGTCGCCACCGCCAGCGAGCCCGCGAGCCACACGTTCCAGAGTTCCATCGCGAGCAACCTCGTCGGCAACGTCGTGGCGTATGCCGGCGTCAATCCGGTCAACCCGATCGACACGCACGCCGGCAAGAGCACCAGCGGCTCGACGGCCTTCACGACGCCGCAACTGAGCACCACGACCGCGGGCGGGGCTGCCGTCTGGTTCGGCGCGCAGGCGTGGACCGGCGCCGCGTGTCCGACCCCGGCGATCGAGCCTCCCGTGGGCTTCGCCGAGACCTACGACACCTGCCTGGTGTCCTCGTCCCAGGGCCTCGTCTTCAACGCCGCCTTCATGCCCCTCGCCGGTGCCGGCATCCAGGGACCGTTCAACGGGAGCTCGACGTTCGCCGAGACCAACGTCGCGCAGGTCGTCGCCCTTCGCCGCGCCGAGGTCGCACCGTCCTCGGGGGTCGCGTTGCGTGGCAGCTCGCGCAACAGCGGCCTGTCGCTCTCCTCGCTGTCCATCCCCAAGCCGTCGGGAACCCAGGCCAACGACGCGCTCATCGCGCGGGTGACCGTGCGCAACAACATCTCCGCGACCGTCACGCCGCCCGCCGGCTGGACGTTCCTGCGCTCGGAGCAGAGCGCCTGGGCCATCCGCACCTGGCTCTTCTACCGCGTCGCGGGCGCCTCCGAGCCCGCGAGCTACGCGTTCGGACTGGACGCGACCACCCACATGGCGGGGAGCGTGGAGGCCTTCAGCGGCGTCGATCCGGTCCAGCCAATCGACGTGCACGCAGGCCAGAAGAACGGCGACTCCGCGTCGTTCACCGTGCCCGACGTGGTGACCGGCAGCGTGGGTGGCCTCGCCGTCTGGTACGGCTCACAGGTCTGGCCGGACGCCACCTGCCCTGCCACCGGCATCGAGCCGCCGCTCGGCTTCACCGAGGCCTTCGACGCGTGCCTGGGTAACGCCAATGGACTGCTCTTCAATGCGGCCTACCGGTCGCTCACCGCGCCGGGCCTCCAGACGGGCCTCTCCGGCAGCTCCGCGTTCGTGCAGACCAACACCGCGCACGTGATCGTCCTGCGCGCCGCCAACGCCCCCAGTTGCATGGCCGGCGACACGTACGCGAGCACCTTCACGCTCCAGGGCACCGTGACCGCGCCGGAAATCGTGGAGCCCTCGGGCCTGGCCGCGAGCCGCGTGGTCGGCAACGCGCTCTACGTGCACAACGAGGACACCACCGCGATCGTCGCGATCAACACCCTCAACGCGAGCACGATCGGCACGTTCAACGTGACCAACGTGACGCCGGCCGACTGGGAGGACCTCGCGACCGGGCCCTGCCCGAGCGGCTCGTGCATCTTCATCGGTGACATCGGGAAGGCGAGCGCCAACTTCCCTCCGGGTGGCAGCCCCACTTCGTTCACGATCTACCGCGTGCCCGAGCCGGATCTCGCCCACGGCCAGACCACGGGGGGGCTCGTCGCCGAGGCCCTCCCGTTCGTCTATCCGGACGGCGCGAAGGACGCGGAGTCGCTGATGGTGCACCCCACCACCGGGGACATCTACGTCGTCACCAAGAACGGGGGCACGGGGCAGAGCGGCGTGTACAAGTTCCCCCGGCCGCTGACGCCGGGCGTGCAGGCCACGCTGATCCACGTCCACACGATCCAGCTGCCGCTGAACGGAGACGCCAACTTCTCGGCCGCGACCGCGGCGGCGATCCACCCCTGCGCGGATCGCTTCCTCCTTCGCACCTACCGCACTGTCTACGAGTTCCGTGCGACGCCGGGACTTGGCTTCGAGTCGGCCGTCTTCGCGACGCCCGTCACGCTGACCGACACCACCGAGGGCCAGGGTGAGGCGATCGAGTACGAGGCCAACGGCGCGAGCTACTTCACGATGAGCGAGAGCCCCTCGCCCTTCAGGCTCAAGCGCGTGCCCCTGCGGTAGGACCGCGTCGACACGCCGAGGAGCAAGGCCGGTCGTGGGGCACGTCCCCATGGCCGGCCTTGCTGTTCCGAGCTGGGAGTTCGCGCTCGGCGCCGCCGTTCACGCGGTCGTACACACGGCGTCCCGCCTGATGCCTCTCCTCGGAAGCGACGTGCGGCACGGAGGTCTCCGCGTCAGACTCCTTGCGAACCTGCGAGGCAGCTGCGCCCGCTGCGAGGGAGTCCACGCGGTGGAGACGATGGCCACGGCGCTGCGACGCTACTTCGACGAGAGCGGCTTCGGAGAGGACGGCGTGAAGTTCGCGGAAACTCAATCGGCCCCCGATTGATGGGCGCCAGCCGTCCCCTCCTTGAAACCACTGAATTTTGAGCACTCTGAGAGAAGAGCCGAGAACGGGTTCGCACAGGGCTTCATCCGGCGAGCAAAAAAGAAGGCCCTGCCATGAACCCGGCCGCGCTCAGCATCACCGAGGGCGTGGCGGCGTGAGTGGCAGCTACGTGTCTGGCGCCTCCACCTCACCCCGGTGCAGCCTCCGGACGAACCCACGCAGGTTGGCCCGGACCACGCGCGGCCAGATGCTGGATGGAAAGGGGCCCGCCGGGCCCCGGTGATTGACCATGACCGCGCGCAGCGCGGGCAGTGCTTCGAGTGAGGTCATGTCCACGAGCCCGGGACACTCGCGCAAATCGATGGAGCGCAGCTCGTTCATTCCCTCCAGTCCCCGCAGGGATGTGAGCTCGGTGCAGTTGCGGAGGTCGAGGTGCTCAACGCCCCGCAGGTTGCCGAGCTGTCGGATGGAGGTGAGCGGAGCGTCCTTGAGCACCAGCCGGTTGGGGCCGTCCGGCACGCGTGGATCGTCGAGGAAGGCGGCGCCCGGCACCCGGTCCAGGGAGCGAAGCTTCCGGGTGATTTCGAAGCGGAGCCCGCGAAGCTCCGGAAGGTCCGCGATGGGGGCGAGGCTGGTCGCCGCAAGCGCGCGGATCCGGAGGGTTCTCAGTCGAGGCGCGTGCGACAGGTGGCGAAGTCCCTCTTCATCGAGGAACTGGAGTTCGAGCGACGTCATGGGAAGCCGTCCCGCCCGAGTAGACGTCGCGTCCAGTGACCAGGCCACAAGCTCGAGCTCCTCGGTGTCCGGGAGCGCGGAGATGGGCTCCAGGTCTGGAGTCGACCCGAGGAGGGGCAGGCGCAGGATGGGGATGCGGCATCTCGCGATGACCTTGGCCTCCGTGACGGAGATTTGTTTGCGCAGAGAGAGGGAGCGCAGCGAGCGGAGCGCCGGAAGCGCGGAGAGGTCGTTGTTCTCGTCGCAAAGCCAGAGCTCCAGTTCCTCGATGGGAAGATCTTCGAGCCCCCGGAGGGAGAGGGGCGGGCCCTCGTGGACGACGAGCTTTCGGAGCGTCTCCAGCCCGGACAGCGCGCGAAGGTCGCCGAGGCCTCCAAAGCTGAGCTGGAGCGACTCCAGGCTTCGGCTTCGCGAGATTCCGTCGAGGTCTCGGATGCTGTTCGTCATGAATGCGAAGAGGGATGCATGGCGCAGCGCGGGCAGCTCCGAGAGGGCCGATGCGCCGACGATGCCGGTGTGCGAGTACACCGCGACGCGCTCGAGCTCCGTCAGGCCCGTGAGCCAGCGGACATCGAAGGGACCGCCCAGTCGCGGCCAGGTGCCCACGCCCAGGGAGCGGATCTGCTTGCGGAGCTCGGCGGCACGGGGCCCGTTCGCGTCGCGCAAACGCCGAAGCACCTCGATGGTTTGCTGCTCGCGCACGTCAGTGTCCTGCCAGGAGTCGCCCTCGTCGCCCTCGAAGCGGAGCTGTCCCGGCGCGGCATGAGCGCCTTCAAGGACATTTCTGTTGGGCGCGGGGTCGTAGCGCACCGTCGCGAACAGTGCCTCATCGCTTTCCCCTACCCACCGTCCTGCGTCCCACATCGAGTGTCCCCCTGGCGGCAGTGTATCTGGAACAGCCGGGCGTGGATGACGATGGCCCGCTCCTGCTCCGGTGCGGGAGGTCGTCTCCGCACCGGAGCTTGTCAGCAGCCTGATAGCTCACCCGGTGATCGCGCTCGCCCGGTCCGAGACGAGAAACCCGATCAACTCGGCGACCTCGGCCGGACGCGCGGGGCGCCCGAGAGGAATTCCGCCGAGCGAGCGCATCACGAGCTCCTTCGCGCCCGCCTCGTCGGTGCCGTTCTTCGCCGCGATCTCGCTCATGAATCCGACGGAGGCCTCGGTCTCGACCCAGCCCGGTGACACGCGATTCACGCGCACGCCCTGCGGCGCGACCTCCTTCGAGAGGGCCTTGCTGTAGTTCGAGAGCGCGGCCTTGGCCGAGGCGTACGCGGTCGTCGCCTCATGAAGCGGCATCTGCCGCTGGATCGACGTCACGTGCACGACCACGCCGGTCCGGCGCTCGCGCATTCCGGGGACCAGGGCCCGGTCGAGACGCACCGCAGCCATCAGGTTCAGGTCGAGCGTCTTCTGCCACGCGTCGTCGTCGAGGACGGAGAAGCCGCCCGCCGGCGCCGACGTTCCACCCACGACGTGGACCAGGATGTCCACTGCTCCGGCGGCCTTCACGACGCGCGCGCAGCCATGCGACCAACGCCTTGCCGATGCCCTTCGTTCCGCCCGTCACGAGCGCGCGCCTCCCCTCTAGCTCTCATCACGTCATCTCCTTCCGCAGGGTTGAAACAGGCATCGCGGCTCACGCGCCGATGCTCAAAGCCGCGATCCGATCGCCCTTCATCCGGAACGCAAAGGTGAGCGTGATGGGACTGCCGGGAAACCGGCCCGTCACTCTCGCGCGAACCTCGCAGGCATCGCCCTTCGCGTTCACCTCGATTGGCTGCGCGACGGCCTGATACTTCACCTGGGAGTCACGCCGATGCGGCATCCCGATTCAGAGGACTATCGATGTATCAACCCGGACTGAATGATCTCGATGCCGTCCTCGCCGTCGCGCGCAGGAGCTCGTTTCGCGGCGCTGCCCTCGAACTCGGGATGTCGACGACGGCGATGAGCAGCGCGATCGCGAAGCTCGAAGCACATCCTGGCGTCCGCCTCTTCAACCGCACGACGCGCAGCGTCTCACTGACCGACGCCGGCAGAGCGTTCGTCGAACAGGTGGCCCCGGGACTCGAGGGCATCCGCGGCGCGATGGACGCCGCTCGCGCCCAGCAGGCAAAGCCGTCCGGCATGCTGCGCATCAACACATTCGCGACAGCGGCGCGCGAAATCCTCGCGCCACTGGTGCTGGAGTACCTCCGCCGCCATCCGGACGTGCATGTCGACGTCGTGACCGAAGGCCGGCTGGTCGACGTCGTCGCCGAGGGGTTCGACTTCGGCGTGCGGATGGCGAACCTCGTGCCCACCGACATGATTGCCATTCCGCTGGGAGCGCCCCACGCCATGCCATCGTCGCTTCGCCGGCGTACCTGAAGAAGCACGGCCGGCCGCGCGTCCCATCGGACCTCTTCCGTCACCGGTGTATCCGGGTGCGCTTGCCGAACGGCAGCCTCTTCCGGTGGGAGTTCCGTAAGCGGGGGCAGACGGCCCTGATCGATGTGACGGGGCCCCTCACGCTGGACGAGGCCAGCCTTTCGCGGATCGCAGTCCTGGAGGGCGTCGGACTCGGCTTCTTCATGGAGCCGGACGTGCGAGGCGACATCGAAGCGGGACGCCTCGTTCGCGTGCTCGAGGACTGGACACCGGAGCTCGCTCGGCTCTGCCTCTACTACCCTGTCCGGCGCAATTCCTCGGCCGCTCACACGGCGTTCGTCGCGCTGGCCCACGAAGTCGCGGCAGCTCGCAAATGAGGAAGGAGTACCGCGATGGCAGCCGCCGGAGAAGCGCTCGGGTCCGTCCACGCTCATCCCGCTTTGCGACGAAGGTGGAGTGCTGCACGCCGGACTTGAACCGCTGCGTCAAAGGAGGCCCTGCGGCACGTCCCGCGCGACCTGTCGCTGCTCACGCCCAGGTACCTGGCGGGCAAGCTGCACCTGAGCGAGCGGACCCTGTCCCGGCGCTTCGAGGTGGCGACCGGCACCAGCCCCGGACAATGGATCCAGGGGCTGAAGCTCCAGGCGGCGCGGGCGCTTTGTCTGACAGCGGCCAGCTCAAACGTCGCGAGGCCGCCCATCGGGGCCCACCGCATCGAAGTGACGCAGGAGCGCCGCCCCAAGCGGAGGCACGATCGCGCGAGGCAGCGCGTGCCGTCGTCCAGGAGCAGGGGACTGACGCATCGCTGCGCGACATCGCCCGCCGGGCCGACGTCGGCCTCGGCACGCTGTACCGTCACTTCCCGACGCGAGAGGCGCTGCTGGAGGTGCTGCTCCGCTCGAGTCTCGACGAGATGACGGCGCAGGCGGCCGCGCTCGAAACGTCGAATGCACCCGACGAGGCGCTCGTGACGTGGCTGCGGGAAGCGGTCGCGTTCACGAAGAACTACCACGGCGTCACGCAGTTGCTGGCGGCCGCGCTGGATGATCCGCAGTCCGCGCTCCACGCGTCATGCGTCATGCGTCACGGTGCGCTCGGCAGGCGCGCGGCTCCTCTCCCGTGCTCAAGCCAAGGGGAAGGCGCGAAGAGACCTCAACGGCGAAGAGTTGTTCGCGCTCATCGCGGCGCTGGCATGGCTCGGCGACCAACCCTCGCTTGGCCGGCACGCGGATCATCTCTTCGAAATCATCGCGAGCGCGATCAGGAGATGAATGGCCGTCACGAGGTGTTCCGATGGGACGGAACCCCGCGTGCCGTTCAGGCCTGGAACCAGGCCCAGACGCTGGACACGGCGCGGACCGCTTCGCATCTCCCCCGAGGAGCAGCTGCAATTCCTGGCACGGCTCTACAGGGGTTGCTCCAAGCACCCGGGCTGGTACAGCCACGGCGGCCCTCTGCCCTCTTTCCACTGCCAGCAAATGCCAGACCCCGGGTGTTGCCGCAAGCCCCCCCGGCCGTGCTCCACCATCGCCCGTTTTGCTCCAGAAGCGGGAGGCCCGACAGATGCCTACGGACGTGGTGACACAGCACGCGGTGGTGATTGTGGGAGGAGGGCCTACGGGCCTGATGCTGGCGGCGGAGCTGGCATTGGCGCGGGTGGACGTGGCCATCGTCGAGCGGCGCGCCAGCCAGGAGGTCGCCGGCTCTCGCTCGCGCGGCCTGCACGCGCGCAGCCTGGAGGTGCTTGATCAGCGCGGGGTCGTCGAGCGCTTCGTCTCGCAAGGGCAAGCGGTCCAGAACGTCGCATTCGGGCAGACGCCGCTGGACCTCAGCGACTTCCCAACCCGTCACAACCATGGGCTCGCGCTCTTGCAGGAGCGCTTCGAGCACATCCTGGCCGGGTGGGTAGCCGAGCTGGCGGTGCCCATCCACCGTGAGTGCGAGGTGACAGGCTTCACGCAGGACGACACCGGCGTCGACGTCGAGCTGTCCGGCGGCCGTGCGCTGAGGGCGAAGTACCTCGTTGGATGCGACGGGGGACGCAGCCTCGTCCGCAAGGCGGCAGGCATCGGGTTCCCGGGGTGGGACGCGTCCATCAGCTACCTCATCGCCGAGGTCGAGATGACCGGAACGCCGGAGTTCGGCATCCGGCGGGACGAGAAGGGCACCTACGCCATGGGCCCGGCGGAGGGCGGACGCGTGGGCGTCGTGCTGAGGGAGGAGCAGGTCCGCACGGGCGACGCACCGACCCTCGAGGCCCTGCGCGAGGGGCTCGTCGCGCTCTACGGGACGGACTACGGCCTGCGCCGCGCCACGTACCTGTCGAGGTTCAGCGACATGGCGCGGCAGGCGGCGTCCTACCGGGACCGGCGGGTGCTCCTGGCCGGCGACGCGGCCCACGTGCACTCACCCATGGGCGGACAGGGGCTCAACCTTGGCGTGCAGGATGCCGTGAACCTGGGATGGAAGCTGGCCCATGTCGTGCGCGGCGTCTCGCCGGACAGCCTGCTCGACACGTACCAGGCCGAGCGGCACCCCGTCGCGGCCCGTGCGCTGCAGAAGACCCTGGCGCAGACCGCGCTGAGTCGCGGTGACGCGCGGATGGACGCCGTGCGCGAGACGCTGTCCGAGCTGCTGCGGATGGACGGGCCACGCAAGCAGTATGCGGCGATGATGTCGGGGCTGGACGTCCACTACGACCTGGGCAACGGACACCCGCTGCTCGGGCGCCGCATGCCGGACCTCGACCTGCTCACCGCTGACGGCCCCCGGCGCGTGTTCCACCTGTTGCATGACGCGCGGCCCGTGCTGCTCGACCTGGGCGAACCCGGCACGCTCGACCTCACGCCCTGGGCGGACCGGGTCCGGAGCGTCGCCGCCCGCTACACGGGGGCGTGGGAGCTTCCGGTGCTCGGCGCTGTCACAGCGCCCGTCGCGGTGTTGATCCGGCCGGACGGACACGTCGCGTGGGTCGGAGAGGGCTCGGGCCAGGGTCTGCATGAGGCCCTGACCCGATGGTTCGGGCCGCCGCGCGCCCAGGGACCTCAGTAGGACTTCGCGCACTCCGACCAGTTGGGCACGTGGCACGGAACGTCGTTCACCGGTGTGATGGTATCGAGGGTGACGTCGCGGGCCACCGGCGGAACGTTGGGCGGCGGGTCGTTGTCGCGACACGCGGCAAGAAGGGGCGGGTCGGAGTCGCGCCGGCCTCGTGCAGGCCATGACGCGTCCGCCTCCGTCGGAGGTACCACGGACGGAGGAAGGGCACGGCCCGCCGAGCGGCGCCAACGCGCCGGCGTCTGCCCATCTTTCCTTGCATGAGCCGAACGTCCCATCCCCCTCGTCGAGCCCTGAAGGTGGCGCTTGCCATCGTGGGCGTGGCCTTCGTGCTGACGATCGCGGCGTTGGCCATCAAGCCTTCCTGGCTCGGTGAGCGGCTGCGCGCCCAGGTCGAGGCCGTGGCGACGCGCTCGCTCGGCCGCGAGGTGACCATCGAGAAGCTCGACGCGCACCTGCTCCCCACGCCCGGCGCAACCATCACGAACTTCCGTGCCGAGGGAGCGGGCTCCGAGCCCCCCTTCCTCGAAGCCTCCCGTGTCACGGCGACCGTCCAGCTCTGGCCCTTCGTGCGGAGCCTGGGCAAGGACGTGCGCGTGGGCGCGGTGCGGCTCGAGGAACCCACGCTCAACCTGGTTCACCACGTGGATGGCTCCTGGAACCAGGAGACGCTCGCACGTCCGCCCGAGCGGCCCTCCGGAGCATCCGGAAGCAACACGGACATCGAGCACCTGCGCATCCGGGATGGCGTGGTGCGCGTGATGGACCAGCAGGCGGAGGGCAGGCCCGCGGTGGCCGCCCTCCACGACATCGACGCGGACCTGAAGCATGTCGGGCGGGGCCAGCCACTCGAGGGCAAGGTGCGGATGGCGCTGGCCGCTCCCAAGCAGAACGTGGGGCTGGACCTGAAGGTCGATTCGCTCCCACAGGGCCTGCCCCAGGAGGGGCAGCCCTGGCCCCGGGTGACGGCACGCCTGAAAGGCCAGGACGTGTCCGTGAGCGCCTTCCGCCGCCTCCTCCCGGCCTCCGCGACGGAACTCTTCACCGGAGGGACGTTGAACGTCGACGCGGAGCTGAAGACCGACCAGGGCCGGTACGTGCTGTCCGGACATGGCTCGGCGAAGGGGCTGAGGCTTCGAGGAGACCCGGCGAACGGCTCGTTTGACTTCGACTCGCGCATCGACCCGGACCAGCCGGAGGCGGCCAGGGTGGCGTTCACCCGAATCGCCCTGTCAGGCCCTGGCGTCGAGCTGGGAGGAACCGCGTCCGCACAACTGAAACCCGCGCGCGTCCGGTTCTCCCTGGCGGGCAGGGAGCTGGACCTGGGGCACCTGCTTGGCGCCATGCCCCCCCGCTCCGCCCCGGATGAGGCGCGCCCCTCCGGCACGCCGCTCATCCCGAAGCGCACGGGGATGGGGAAGGTGGACGTGGATGGAATGCTCCGCATCGCGACCCTGCGCCATGGCGCGCTGACGGCGTCGGACGTCGACGTCCGGGCGAAGCTGGACGATGGCGCCCTCGTGCTCCAGCGAGGCACCGCGCAGGTGTACGGCGGACGCGCGAATCTCACCGGTTCCCGCGTGGACTTCACGAAGGCGCAGCCGGTGTGGTCGCTCAAGGCGGCGCTGGACGGAATGGACACGGCGCAGGCCTTCCAGGCGCTCACGGGACGCTCCTCGCTCCAGGGCGCCGCCAGCGGGAACCTCCAGCTCTCCGGAGCGGGCCTGGGCTGGGAGCGGGTCCGCGGCCAGATGACGGGCGCGGGGACCCTGCGGCTGAAAGAGGGCGTCTACACGCCGGCGGACCTGGGCGAGACGGTGGCCTCCACCGTCTCGCAGGGGCTGGAGGCCCTGGGGAAGAAGGGGGCCTCCGGAACCGTGCGGAAGGCGGGGCAAGGCACGCACTTCAAGGACCTGGACGCGCGCTTCCGCATCCAGGATGGCTGGGTGTCCTTCACCCAGCCCATGGCGTTCGATTCGGACCTGGGAAAGGGGACCCTGGACGGACGGGTGTCATTGGATGAGCGCCTGGAGTTGAACGGAGCAATCCAGGCGTCCCAGCAGTTCGTGTCCGGGCTCACCCACGGCGCGGTCCCCCTCCGGGCGCCGGTATCGGTTCCCATCACCATCACCGGCACGGTGAAGGACCCCCAGGTGAAGGCCGGCAGCCCCACGGACATCGCGCAGGCGCTGCTGCCGGCGGTGCCCGTGCCGAAGGAGCTCAAGGGCCCTGTGAACCAGGCGCGCAAGGGGCTGGAGGGCTTCTTCCAGAAGCGGCCCCGCGAGAAGAGATGAGCCCGCTGGCGGGGGAACCTCCAGCCCCGATGCGGGCCATGGGAGAACGAGGTGTCGCGATGGCAAGTGTCGCGGAGAACATTCGTCAGCATCGTGAGGAGATCATCCACGGGTGGTCCGAGCAGGCCGCCCGCGCTGCGTCCGCACGAGGGCTGGATGGGCCTGAGTTCAAGAACGTCATGCCTTCGTATCTGGCCTCGCTCGCCGAAGAGGAGGGGCGCCCCGGTGCGAACGCCAACGCCCGGAAGGCGCACATCCAAAGCCATGTGGCCACCCGCCTCCGGCAGGGCTTCAACGTGGCGGAGGTCATCGAGGAGTTCGCCATCCTGGGACGATGCGTGACCCATACGTGGGCGAACGCTCCGCCCAGGGACCGTCCCAGCCCCCAGGACGTGGAGCGCCTCTTCGCCGAGCTGCATGACGCATCCGTCACCGTGGCGGAGCGCTTCAGCCAGCATCTGCTGGAGGACGAGCAGACGGAGAAACGATACGTGCGGCTGCTCCAGAAGGAAGCCAGCCAGGCGCTCCTGGAGGATACGACGTCCCTCCATCCCCCCTTGAAGGGAGCCCTCGAGTTGATCGTCGAGGCCATGGGCGCGCAGAGCGCGGCCGTGCTCCTGTATGAAGTCGAAGGGGAGAGGCTCGTGACCGCGGCCGCCTCGGGGCTGGCGAGCGAGCAACTGGAGCGCTACGCGACCTCCATGAGCCCCTCATCCTTTCCCGGAAAGATTGCCGCTGGGAGCGACGAGACCTGTTCGGTCCTGGATGCCGGAGCGACACCGTTCGAGCTGAGCCCCCAGCTTCGCCAGAGCGGGCTGCGTTCGCTGCTCGGGGTTCGGCTCCCCCCCCACCGTGCACTGGTGGGCGTCATGTTCGTCGGCCTGACCGAGGTCCGGGAGTTCTCCCCCCGGGAGAAGGCCCGGCTGATCTCGCTGGGACAACAGCTGAGTGTCCACCTGGACAACGCCAAGCTGTACGCGAAGCTTCGGGAGAAGATCGAAGCGCTGCAGGTCGAACGAGGCCTTCGCGAACGCTTCGTCTCGGTGCTCGCCCATGACCTTCGCGGCCCCCTGTCGTCGGCGAAGTCTGGGGCACACCTGCTGCTGCGGCATCCCGAGCGCCTGGACCAACGGCGAGACCTGGCACTGCGCATCGAGCGGAGCATCGAACGCACGGACCAGATGGTGCGGGATCTGCTCGACGCGAACCGCCTCCAGGCAGGCCAGCGGCTCCCGCTTCGCCTCGACACCTGCGACCTGGATGGCATCGCCCGGGAGGTGGTTGAAGAGTTGAGCGCGATCCATGGAGACCGCTTCGTGCTCCACGCGGAGGAGTGGGTCCGGGGAGTCTGGAGCGCGGAGGAGCTCCGCCGCGCGCTCTGGAACCTGGGGAGCAACGCCATCAAGTACGGCTCCGCCACGGAGCCCATCACCTTCACGGTCACCCGGACCGGAGACACGGCGCGAGCCGCCGTCCACAACCGGGGTCCTGTCATCCCACTCGCGGACCAGGAACAGATCTTCAAGCCCTTCACCCGGACCCACTCCGCGCAGGAAGGCCCTTCGAAGGGGTGGGGGCTTGGACTGACGCTCGTCTGGGGGTGTGCGCAAGCCCATGGAGGAAGCGTCGCGGTCCAGAGTGACGCCGCGACGGGAACGACCTTCACCCTCACGCTGCCGCTGGACGCCCGGCCCTACCAGCCTCGCGAGCCGTGAGCCGCCCGCCTGGATGAGGCGCATCCACGCATCATCCGCCCCGCACGCCTACGTTCGCGTGTCCATCCTCTTGAGGAAGAGGAGAGTGGGCACATGCGATTTTCCGAGCGGATCCACCCAGGTCGCACCGTCGTCGCCGCAGGGGGGGAAAAGATAGGCGTCGTGGAGGCCCTGTTCATTGACGCCGAGACCTGGAAGGTCGAGGGGCTTCAAGTGAAGCTGGGCTCCGAGACCGCCGACCAGATTGGGGCGTTCTGGAACCTCTTCCATGCCGGCCGGGTCGAGCTGCCCACCCGCATCATCCAGTCCGTCAGCGACACCGTCGTGCTCTCCGTCTCCGTGGACGAGCTTCGCCAGGTACTGCCTTCGGAGTCGACGCAGCACTCACACGGAGCGCAGCCCTAGACGAGGAGCGCTCCCCTTCCATCCACACGAACATGGACCTTCCGGGCGAAACGCAAGCACTGAGGTGTCTCACCATGTCTTATCGCGTCACCATCACCCCCGAACTATCGGAGGCCTACGAGAAGCTTCCTCTCTCCGAGCGCCACCCCATCCAGGAGCGGCTGGACATGCTCGCCGCGGCGGCCGACGACGCCGCTCAATCTCCGTCCCGGATGGGTCGCCCCCATGCGAAGGAGCTCGCGGTCGTCTCTCCAGGAAGTCACCGCGTGTTCCTGGGCGACCAGTGGATTGCCTACTGCGTCCAGGCGCAAGATCGCACCCTCCGGTTGCTGGACTTCGGCAGCTGGAGCATGGGCCCGCTGGCGCGCCAGGACTCGACCGCCGAGGAGTCGCACGACCCGGGACAGCCGGAGGACGGCAGTCACCCGCGCAGCCCCGATCACGGCGGCTGAAGGGCCCCCGCCGGCCGGCGCTGACGCTTCGGCGTGGGCGTCACCCCATCCCGCGTTGGCCGCCGCCATCGACGCCTTGAAGGCCCAGGGGTTGCTCTGAGAAATGACCTGGTGGCGCGACGGGGCATCGCCGAGCACCGCGCCTATCTGCGACAGGTCGTCGAGCAATCCCCGCTCTCGCGCCATCGCGACATCGGCCCGGTTGGACCGGTCCACCTACAACGCGCTGTTCCGGCTGCTCAAGGCCGCCTGCGTCTTCCAGTCCGCTTCCGCTTCCGACCGAGGGAGACCAGGCGACGGCGGCAGGACGGCCTGCATCACCAGGCCCAGCACCACCACCAGCGCACAGCCGATGACGTTGAACCAGAGGTAGCCCACGTCGGAGAGGAAGAAGAGGGCAATCACCGTCGCCTGGGAGATGACCGCCGCCGCGAACACGGCATGGCCGCGCACGCGCTTCGCGAAGAAGGCCACCAGGAAGATGCCCAGCACCGTGCCGTAGAAGATGGAGCCCAGGATGTTGATGGCCTGGATGAGGTTGTCCAGCAGCGAGGCGAAGGTCGCGAAGGCCACCGCGACCAGCCCCCAGAACACGGTGAACAGCTTGGACGCCACCAGCACATGCCGGTCCGAGGCGCCGGGCTTGAACACCCGCCGGTAGAAGTCCACCGTCGTGGTGGTCCCCAGCGCCGTCAGCTCGCTGGCGATGGAGCTCATGGCCGCGGACAGGATGACGGCGATGAGCAGCCCGAACAGCCCGCTGGGCAACCAGCGCTTCACGAAGGCGATGAAGATGTAGTCCGAGTCCTTCGTCTCCGCGCCCGGAAGCGCGCGCGCCACCATGGCCTTGGCCTCCTTGCGGACCGCGCTCGCCTGCGCTTGCGCGCCCTGGAGCAGCGCCCGTGACGCCTCGCCGGCCGCCACGTCGCCCGACTCGACGGCCGCCAGGTAGCGCTCCACCTCCGCGCGCTTGCCGGACTGGACCTGCTCCCACTTCGCTTCCAGCTCGGCGTACTCGGCCGCCTGCGCCGAGCCCTGCACGCGGGTGCGCAGCGCGTCGTTGAAGAGCAGCGGCGGCGGGCTGAACTGGTAGAAGACGAAGACGAGGATCCCGACGAAGAGGATGAAGAACTGCATGGGGATCTTCAGCACGCCGTTGAAGAGCAGCCCCAGCCGGCTCTCGGAGATGGAGCGGCCCGTCAGGTAGCGGCCCACCTGGGACTGGTCCGTGCCGAAGTACGACAGGGACAGGAACAGGCCTCCCGTGATGCCGGACCAGAAGTTGTAGCGGTCCTGCATGTCGAAGTCGAAGCTCACCACGTTCATCCGGCCGAACGCGCCAGCGACGTCCACCGCCTTGCTGAACGACACGTGCTCCGGCAGGCGCCAGAGGATGACCGCGGCGGCCACCACCATGCCGCCCATCATCACCACCATCTGCTGCTTCTGCGTCTGGCTCACCGCCCTGGAGCCGCCCGTCACCGTGTAGAGGATGACGAGCGCGCCCATGACGATGACCGTGGGCTCCAGCGGCCATCCGAGGATGGTGGAGAGGATGATGGCCGGCGCGTAGATGGTGATGCCCGCGGCCAGGCCGCGCTGGATGAGGAAGAGGAAGGCGCCCAGCAGCCGCGTCTTCAGGTCGAACCGCGACTCCAGGTATTCGTACGCGGTGATGACGTTCAGCCGGTAGTAGATGGGCACGAAGACCGCGCTGATGATGACCATCGCGATCGGCAGTCCGAAGTAGAACTGCACGAAGCGCATCCCGTCTTCGTACGCCTGCCCCGGGACGGAGAGGAAGGTGACGGCGCTGGCCTGCGTGGCCATGACGGCCAGGCCAATGGTGGGCCAGCGCAGCTCACGGCCTCCACGCATGTACTCGTCGCTGGTGGCCTGCCCCCGGGACTTCCAGAGGCCCCACACAACGATGAACGCAATCGTCCCGCCCAGGACCAGCCAGTCGAGCCCCGTCACGCGTACGCCTCGGTGAGTGCCCAGAACACGGCGACGAACAGCACGAAGGTGCCCAGCACCAGGATGTAGATGTTGCGCCAGGAGCCCAGGAGCGGCGGCGCGTCATCGAGCTCGGGCCGGCGCGCGGGGGCCGCTTCGGCGGCGGGCTCGACAGGGGTCAGGTTGGGGGCGGTGCTCATGGCGAAAGGATGTTGGCCAACAGGCGGTAGGCGCCGGGGACCCCGGCGGGGAGCTGACGGAAGAAGGCGAGGCCCGTGTAGATGAAGGTGCCCTTGCCATGACGCGCGACCAGCAGCGCGCCCTGGAGCGGCGCCTCGCCGGCGTCGTGCATGGCGAACACGGGCTGATAGCGGGCGTCCCACGACGACGCGAAGTAGAGGCCGCGCTCCTGCACCCAGCCCTCGAAGTCCGCGGCCGTCAGCGCGTTGGGCGCGCGCAGCAGCGGCTCATTGGCGCGCAGCGGCGTCATCACCGCCGTCTCGTCCGTCACCCGGTCGCGGCCAATCTCCAGGGGATAGGGCCCGACGAAGGACGTGAGCGGCCCCACGCGGCTGTTGGTGTTGTACTGCACCACCAGCCGCCCGCCGCCCTCCACGTACTGGAGCAGCCGCTCCCGGTGGACGGCCAGGTGCGTGTTGGCGTTGAAGGCGCGCACGCCCACGAGGATGGCGTCGAAGCGCTCCAGCGGCTCCCGGGCCAGCCGCTCCTCGGGAAGCAGCGTCACCTCGTAGCCCACCGCGCTCAGGCTCTCCGCGACGCGGTCGCCCGGACCGGGGATGTAGCCAATGCGCTTGCCCTTCATGGCCAGGGAGAACGGCACCGCCCTGGCCGTGGCGGGCTGGCGTACCGTCAATGGCGGGATGTGGGGATGGGAGAGGGAGAGGGCACTCCACGACCAGGCGCGGTCCCCCACGTCGACGTCCACGGAGAGGGCTGCCTCCTTCGTGGAGCCCGGAGGCGGAGTCACCTGGAAGGTGACGGTGCGCTCGTCCCCGCGCGCCGCGAGCTTGAACCCGACCGACGCGGGCTCCACGCGCCAGCCGGGCGGCGCCACCATCCGCACCGTGCCCGGGACCCCGTCCATCCCCGCGGCCAGCACCACCGGCACGGCGCGGGACTCGCCGTTGGGGAACATGAGCACGTCCTGCGCCAGCGTGGCGGTGACGGGCGGGACGACCTCGAAGTCACGGTAGAGCTCGCCGCGCACCGGATCCGTCCAGGCGTGGACCACCGGACGCACCGCGCGGATGCGCCGGCCCGCGACCTCGTACTCGAACGTTACCGGCAGCGCGGGAAGGCCCTCCGGCTGGCCGGTGAGCGCGAGGTCCTCGCCCTTGAGCGTGTAGAGCCCTCCGGTGACAGGCTCCCGGAGCCAGTAGGGCGTGGAGATGGGCGCCGTCGCCGGCAGCGTCACCGTGCGAGACAGCTTCAGGGGCACGTTCGCGCCCAGCGCCTTCCCCACGGCCTCGGGCTTCTCGCCCGGCAGCGTCAGTCCCACCCACTTGATGGCGGCGGGTGAGCGGTTCAGCGCCACCACGTCCAACGCCACGGGCAGCCCCGGGATGCCCGTGGGCGCGGCGGCGCGCACCTCCAGGAACAGCCCCGCGCAGTTGGCGATGAGCGCCTCCACCTCCCGCAGCTTGGGCGCCTTCCACGGGTGGGTGTCCGGCAGCGCGCTCAGCGCCTCGTGGACGCGGACGAGCGCGGGCAGGGACTGGTGGGGGGCGCGCGCATCGAAGGACTTCGCCGCGGCGGCCACGGCTCGGGACACGGCCTCCGAACCCGGCCAACGCCTCCAGGAGAAGTCGAGCCCCTCGAACACGTCGCGCTTCGGGAGCGTCCCCGCCAGCGGCGTGAAGTACTCGGCGGCGGGGCCCCGGTCCGCGGCCTGGCCGAAGCCCTGGCTCTTGTGCTGGCTGCGGCTCTCCGCGGCCACCTCGCCCCACGAACGCCCGAGCAACGCGTCGTAGCCGCCCACCTCCAGCTTCACGTAGCGGGACAGGTCCTCATCGGGCTTGAACGACCACGAGGAGGCGTTCTGCAGCAGGCGGTCCGCCCTCCACGGCTTCACCTCGGACAGCTGCTCGGGGAAGCGCTTCGGGTCCGCGGCGGCGATGAAGGCCTCCGCCGCCAGCAGCGCGGAGGCCGTGTGGTGGCCGTGGTTCGGCGGCTGCGTGGTGAAGCGGGTCATGATGACGTCCGGCTGGAAGCGCCGGATGGCGAGCACCACGTCCGCCAGCACCGCGTCATGTCCCCAGATGCGCAGCGCCTCTTCCGCGCTCTTCGAATAACCAAAGTCCCGCGCCCGCGTGAAGAGCTGCTCCGCGCCGTCCACGCTCCGCGCGGCGAGCAGCTCATGCGTGCGGATGAGCCCGAGCAGCGGCCCCTGCTCGGTGCCGATGAGGTTCTGCCCGCCATCTCCGCGCGTCAGGGACAGGTACCCCGCGCGCAGGCCGCGTTCGCCCACCAGCCATGCGAGCAGGCGCGTGTTCTCGTCGTCCGGGTGGGCCGCGACATAGAGCACACTGCCCGTCACACCGAGCCGCTTCAGGCCCGCCGCGATTTCACCCGCGTGGAGCTGCCGGGCAGGCCGCGCCATCGCCGTCGACCCGAATCCAAGGCTCATGGCCAGCGTCATTCCAAGGAGCAGGTTCCGCATTCGCACGGACCCTATACCAACCGGCGCGGCCCGCGTTCATTCCGGAATGACGCCCGCCGCCATGGACGGACGCGACGTGCGAGCCCGCACTTCCGGTGGCGTGCGCGCATCGACCTGTTATCACGGCAGGCCGTGACGTCCTCGTTCTCGACCGCGTGGCTGCGCGGAGATGCGTCCGCGCTCTCCTTCCTCTCCGACGACTATCGGCACCGTGAAGCGCGCGCCCGCGCCGTGGCCGCCGCCGCGTCGCGCACGGTGGCGCCCGCGCTGCTGGACGTGCTCGGCGCGCAGAACGCGCGCCTCGCGCCGAGTCCCGCCCGGGAGCACAACCTCGCGCTGCTCGCGCGACCCGGCACGGTGGCGGTGGTGACGGGACAGCAGATGGGCCTCTTCCTGGGCCCGCTGTACACGCTCTACAAGGCCGCCTCCGCCATCGTCACGGCGCGCGCGCTCCAGGAAGAGACCGGCCGGCCCTGTGTCCCCGTCTTCTGGCTCCAGACGGAGGACCACGACCTTCCGGAGATCGACCACTGTGTCATCCCGCGTCCGGGCGGAGGCCCCTGTCGCGTGGCGCTCGAGCTTCCGGACGCGGCCACGTCTCGAGCGCCCATCGCCCACCGGCTCCTGGGCCCGAGCGTCCTCCCCGCCCTGGCCACCCTCCGCGCCCAGCTGGGAGCGGAGCCCCACGCGGAGGAGTTCCTCGGCCTGCTGGAGGGCGCCTACCGTCCCGAGGCCACGCTCGCGCAAGCCTTCACCGGCGTGCTGTCGTCCCTCTTCGCCGGCGAGGGTCTGATCTTCCTCGACCCGAGGGACGCACGGCTGGCGCCCCTGGCCGCGCCCGTGCATCGCTTCGCGCTCCAGGAAGCAGCGCCCCTCTCCGCGGCGCTCGCGGCCCGCGCGGAGGCGCTCACGCGCGCGGGCTACGCGGTGCAGGTCCATGTCCGCCCCGGCTCGCCGCTCAGCTTCTTCTCACCGGATGCGCTCGATGGCCCGCGCTACCGGATGGATCCGGCGGAAGCAGGCGCCTGGAGCCTGGTGGGCCACCCGGAAGGCGGCGCCATCACCCGCGACGCGCTGCACGCCGCCCTGGAGCGGGAACCGCTGCGCTTCACCACGTCCGCGCTGCTGCGCCCCCTCCTCCAGGACACCCTTCTCCCCACGGCGGCGTATGTCGGCGGCCCGGGCGAGCTGGCCTACTTCGCGCAACTGGCGCCGCTCTACGCCCACGCGGGCCGGCCGATGCCGCTCGCCATTCCCCGGGCCCGCTTCCGCGTGCTCGATGACCGCGCGCGCCGGTGGCTGGACAAGGTGGGGCTCCAGCCGGATGAAGTGAACGTGCCTCGCGACACGCTGCTCACGCGGCTGGCCACGCGCAATGCCCCGGAGCCGCTGGAGACGCCCGAGGCCCTGGAGGCCCGCCTCTTCAGCGCCTTCTCCTCCGAGCTGGAGCGCGTCGCCGGACAGGTGTCGGCGGTGGACGCGAGCCTCCAGGACGCGCTGCGCCGCACCCGGGGCACGGTGCGGGTCGCGGTGTCCCGCCTGACGGGCCGCTACCGCCGCGCGCTCGCCCGGCGCGATGCCACGGCGGCAGAACAGGTGGACCGCCTGCGCACGTTCCTCTTCCCGGAGGACGCGCCCCAGGAGCGTGTCCTGGGACTGCCCTACTTCGCCTGCCGCATCGGGATGCGTGCCTTCACGAAGCAGGTGCTGGACGCGTGTGTCCCCTTCTGCGGTGACTCCAAGGACCTGACGCCATGAGCGCGACCGGCACCGCCTACGGCATCGACGTCCTCGCCTTTGGCCCGCACCCGGATGACGTGGAGCTGTTCTGCGGCGGGCTGATGGCGAGCATGGCCGCGCGCGGCTACCGCACCGGCATCGTCGACCTGACGCGCGGAGAGAAGAGCTCGCGCGGCACGCCGCAGTCCCGCGCGGAGGAGACCGAAGCCGCCAGCCGCGCGCTGGGGCTGGCCCACCGGGAGAACCTGGAGCTGCCCGACGGCTGGCTCAATCCGTGGGCGGGCTTCGACACGCCCGAGCCCGAGCGCGCGCGCACCGCCGCCGTGGTCCGCGTGGTGGAGGCGCTGCGCCGCCTGCGTCCGGAGCTGGTCGTCGTGCCCTGGGAACAGGAGCGGCACCCGGACCACGAGGCGGCCAGCGCGCTGGTGACGCGCGCCCTCTTCTTCGCGGGCGTGCGCAAGTTCGACGCGCAGCCAGACGCGGAGCCCTTCACGCCCAGGCAGGTCCTCTACTACCCGATGCGGCACCTGGCCGAGCCGAGCGTCGTCATCGACGTCTCCGCCGTCTACGAGCGCAAGCTGGCCGCGGTGCACTGCTACGCCAGCCAGGTGACGCCC
>NZ_RAWL01001476.1:0-383 GCF_003668885.1 Corallococcus sp. AB049A
CACATACACCCTTAAGTACATCGATAGCCTCCAGCATGAAATCCTTTCCAGCGGCCTCTTTGAACACGGCATCGTCGATCTCCCACTCTATCCGCCTTGCACCAGCGCCCCCTAGCTCGGTCGATAGTACTTGCAGTCGCATCACAGCCCAAAATGCCTCGAAAAATGGCTTGGTACCCGGCATGCCTGATGTACACCAAGACGACAGGAATGAAGTCAAGCGAGTAGAACGCTCTTTGAGGGCGTCGAGTGAACGAGGTTTCGTCCGCAAATGTGCAGCCAGTGATCCTCCAGGTGTTACAGCTCTCAAACGAGCCAAGAACTCGGCATTACGACGAGCAGCCATTGTGGCGTGATAGTTGGCTCGTATCGCCGCTTGGAGA
>NZ_RAWL01001477.1:0-382 GCF_003668885.1 Corallococcus sp. AB049A
GCTCTGATGGCCGCCGCCCCGGCAATGGCCCAGGACAAGGCGACCAACCTGGACAAGATCACCGTCACCGGTTCGCTGATCCCGCAGACCCAGGTCGAAACCCAGACCCCGGTGATGTCCATCACCGCCGAAGACATCCAGACCCGCGGCTTCAGCAGCGTTGCTGAAGTTCTGCAGCAGTCGTCGCTGACCACCGGCGGCCTGCAGGGTGGACAGACCTCGGGTGCGTTCACCCAGGGCGCCGAAGCCGCCGGCATGTTCGGCCTGAACCCGGGCTACACCAAGTACCTGATCAACGGCCGCCCGATGCTCTCGTATCCGGCGCTGTACAACGGCAGCGAGTCGTTCAACAACATCAGCGGCATTCCGATCGACATCGTCG
>NZ_RAWL01001478.1:0-382 GCF_003668885.1 Corallococcus sp. AB049A
TTCCTATATCGTGCGCGACAGCCGCCAGGACAAGCATGGGGTTGAGCACGGGATCGCCCTTGTCGAACACGTGGAATCCTCGGTTGACGTCGGCAACAGGTACGACAACCTTGCCCTTGGTGTCGCGCACGCCTTCGTAGCGCCAAGCCGGGGCAAGCTCAAGCATGCCATCCAGCACGTTCAGCGTGTGCTCCACCAGCGTTGCGCCACCGTGATCTTGTGGCACCGGCGCAGCAGGAAGATCTTGCTTGCTAAGCAAGATGCGCCACACATCTAGCAGGGCGGCAGCATGGAGCGGATTCTTCGCGGCATAAGCATTCCACCAGGGATAGCGCTGCATCAGATTCTGTGCGATTTGCCCGGTGCGGGTATCGGACAATGC
>NZ_RAWL01001479.1:0-382 GCF_003668885.1 Corallococcus sp. AB049A
GGTGCCATCCACACCTACCTGGAACTGTTCGGCCGCTACTTCATCGACCTGACCCCGCGCGTGGCCCTGGTCGCCGCGCAGGCCGCAGACCGGCACGGCAACCTGTACACCGGCCCGAACACCGAAGACACGCCGGTGATCGTCGAAGCCACTGCCTTCGGTGGCGGCATCGTCATCGCCCAGGTCAACGAGATCGTCGACGCCCTCCCCCGCGTCGACATTCCCGCTGACTGGGTCAACTTCGTGGTGCAGGCGCCGAAGCCGAACCACATCGAACCGCTGTTCACCCGCGACCCGGCGCAGATCTCCGAGATCCAGGTGTTGATGGCGATGATGGCGATCAAGGGCATCTACGCCGAGTACGGCGTGAACCGCCTCAACC
>NZ_RAWL01001480.1:0-382 GCF_003668885.1 Corallococcus sp. AB049A
GTGTTCGCGCCGATTCCCACGATGCTCGGAATGATTCTCGACATGATTCATCGCCTTTCTTCTCCGTGAGACGTCCCGTGCTGGAAATCCCCCCGACGCCGATTAACCTCCATCACCACCGCGAGCACAAAATGAATTCGCTATCCAGATTTTCGATTAGCCAGTCGACATAAAACATGCGCTGGCCTGCACCGTTACTGGTGCACAACAAAGGTGGTTCAATGGTGTCTCCCGATGCGACATGTGAGGAGGTCTCGGTGTCACCGACGAGTGAACGGTCCGCCCATCCCGCGGACCTCGTCCAGATCGACACCGACCGCGCCGAGCCCGTTCAGGTCGACGCGGACATGGCCGCCATGGGCCGCGAATACCGCATCCTGAT
>NZ_RAWL01001481.1:0-382 GCF_003668885.1 Corallococcus sp. AB049A
CCTTACAAGTATTTCTTTTGTCAGATTGAAAACAAACTCAAAACAACACGCGATTTTGAATGTTTGCTCTAAAGAAACGGGTGCTTGAATCTGAGTCTTGTGCGGGTTTTTCCTCATGGCTGCGCCATTTGCGGCTGGGTGGCAAACGATTTCCCCTTGAAAAAATAATTTCAATGTCGATGGCGTAGCGGCTAAAAAATGAGCTGAAAACCAAAAAGAAAGGGGAATGTTCTTTTAAATGAATTGGGAGGATTGCGGCAATCAATTCTTTTTTAATTGCCGATCCGGCGGATAGGTGGGTTGCCAAGCGTCCGCCAGCACGCATATCCCTGCACGAGCAGGCAATTGGATGCGCGGGGATGGCGGCCTGCGCGGCGATGGC
>NZ_RAWL01001482.1:0-382 GCF_003668885.1 Corallococcus sp. AB049A
GCCCTGAAGGTCGCCAAAGAAAGGAAGTCTACCGTCTTAGCTTCCAACGCCTACCACCACCGAGTTGATTCCCTCACTGCTTTCGTAGCTCTTCTCATGATCGGCGGATCCCACGTCCTTACAAATGCCTCATGGCTCGATCCGGTAGGCGGTCTTGTGATCTCCTTAATGGTCATACAAGCAGGATGGGGCAACACAAAAGCTGCGCTGCTCGAGCTGGTAGACGTAGGCGTTGACGAAGAAATGGCAAGCAATGTTCGGAGAAATGCAACGCAGGCACTTGAGAGCCTCAGCTTGCAAGAGAGTGTCCAGGTCAAGAGCGTGCAGGGTGTCAAGTCCGGGCAGAATTATCTCATGGACATGGAATTGATGGCTCCTAGCC
>NZ_RAWL01001483.1:0-382 GCF_003668885.1 Corallococcus sp. AB049A
GCCAACGGGTATGCGCAGGAAATGGTCGAAAAGTTATCGGCCCACTTGATTGAAGAAAACTCAGAGGACGCACTCTACAAGAATCGAGAGGATCTGCGCACGCTGCCTAGGCGTTCCATGCTTGAAGTGGCGCAGTTCACGAAGGCGGTGGTGCATGACCAACCAGGCATACCGCCTGAAACGCTCAACAAGGTCGTCAAGGCAGTCATAAAGATTCAAAAGGCACGAAGCGGTTCAAGCTTCCTCGACAAACTGATGCAGCTGGGTGAGCACGACATCGACGGGCTCGACAGGTTGCTGGGGCAGTGGACGGTGGAGGATGCACTTACCGTTCTGGACGAGATCGACAGTCGGTTGTCCATCATTGCGGCCATGGAGAAGC
>NZ_RAWL01001484.1:0-382 GCF_003668885.1 Corallococcus sp. AB049A
GTGATATCCAGTGCCGGTAAATTACGCGGCTCGGTTTCCAGCACAATTTTCATTGCTGCACGATCGGCGTCACTGAAAAAGCCATTATAAAGCTGTGCATCCACATTATCTGAAGGTGTAAACGGTTCGGCTTCCGCGAATATCGCTACCACTTTTTCACGCACTTGCGGATTTTCACGCAGAATTTTTAGGTTATCGAGGCAATGCTGACGATTAATTCCCAGTCGGTCGGCATGTTCCGGGCGTAGCGTATTCGCCTGGGCCAGTACCGGACATTTGTTGATATGCACCAGCTTAACCGGAACGGCGGCGTTATCGCCAAGATCGGCTTTTGCGGTATATAAACGCTCGCGCAATGTGTCGCTATCCAGCTCCAGTAATG
>NZ_RAWL01000150.1:0-18692 GCF_003668885.1 Corallococcus sp. AB049A
GAAGAACATCCCCCGCGCCCCGTCCTCCGGGGCCGCGGCCAGGCACCGCTCCGTCAACTGCCACGCCGCGCACTCATCCGCCCTGCCCGCCGCCACCTTCAACGAACCTTCCACCGGTCCGCGATCCATACGACCTCTCACTTCAAGCGCTGGAGTCGGTCCCCCGCTCCACCGGGTCTCCTCCTCCAGCGCAGCCCTTCCCCCTCACAGGTGCCAGGGCCCACGCCCCGCCCACACCGTGCAGCCCAATCACACAATTCCGTCAAAACGACAAGAAATCCCCGGAACCCAGGAAGTACCTGCCATTATCCACCAGAGTACACAAATCTAATGGGGGTGCGGAGGGCTTTTCTTGTGGCCTGAGAGACGGTTGAGGGGTCAGGCCCCCATTTTCAGGGCCTTTATCCGGAGAGGGCGGCCTGGGCGGCGGCGACGGCGGCGCCGGAGCCAGCGGCGCGGTGGCCGGCGGCGTGGAGGGCGCGCTCGATGGCGCCCACGGTGACGAGCACGTCCCCGGCGCTGACGCGGTTCATGTGGCCCACGCGGAAGTAGCGCGTCTTGATTTCAGGGTGGAGGCCTCCGGCGATGGCCACCCCCTGCGCCTTCACGCGGCCCACCAGCGTCGCGTCCACGCCGTCCGGGTAGTACACGGCGCTCAGGGTGTTGGCGGCCACGGCCTCCGAGGTGGGGACCCCCTTGAGGCCCAGCGCGCTCCAGGCGGCGCGGAAGGCGCGGGCCATGCGGCGGTGGCGCTCGAAGCGGGCCTCCATGCCCTCCGCCAGGATCTGTCCCAGGCTGACGTCCAGCGCGCACACCAGGGACGTGGGCGGGGTGGCGAAGTAGGCGGGCTTGCCGGCTTCGTAGGCCTCCATGATGGGCAGCCACTCCGCCCAGTCCGCGTACACGCTGGCCACGGGCGCCCTGCGCGCCTTCCATGCCGCGAGCGCGCGGGGGCTCACCGTGAGGAGCGCCAGGCCCGGCGGCACGCCCACCGCCTTCTGGCTGGCGGTGAGGTACACGTCCGCGCCCCACGCGTCCTGGTGGAAGGCTTCGCCAGCGGTGGCGCACACGCCGTCCACCACGGCCAGGACGCCGGCCTGGCGCGCGGCCTTCACCAGCGGCTCCACGGGCGCGAGCACCGCGGTGGAGGTGTCCACGTGGGTGACGGTCATCAGCTTGAAGCCGCCGCCGCGCAGCTCCGCCTCCACCTGGGCCACGTCCGGGGCGCTGCCCACGGTGCCCGCGCGCACGTGCGTCACCTTCGCGCCGTGGCGCTCCAGGATGTGGGCCATGCGGTCGCTGAAGTAGCCGGTGTTCACCACCAGCGCGCGGTCGCCGGGCTCGATGAGGTTGGCCACGGCGAGCTCCATGGCCAGCGTGCCGCTGCCGGAGACGACGAAGGGCTGGGCCCCCGGAGCGAGCGACACCTCGCGCAGCCGCTTGAGGGCCCGGCCGAAGGTGGCGATGAAGCCCGCGTCCAGGTGCCCGGGCACCGGTCCGGACATCGCCTGCAACACCTCCGCGTCCACGTCCACCGGCCCGGGAATCATCAACAGGTCTCTCACGGCGCCACTCCTCCTCGAAGGTCCCCTCCGGACGGCCGGAGGGCGGTCCCCCACTGTGGCCAGCGCGTGCCCGGCTTGTCCACGCCGGAAAAAGAAGACGCCGGAGCCCCGTGCAGTGGGACTCCGGCGTCTGGAACTTCAGGAAGCGAAGCCGTGGACTAGCGGTACGTCGCGGTCACGCTGTCCGCGCGGGCCACCTGGCCGGCGGTGAACGTGTTCATGCAGTTGTCGTCGGTGTAGTCCATGAAGTTGTAGATGGGATCCACGCCGCCGCCCGCGCAGGTGTCGCGGTTGGCAGGGCAGCCGTACGCGGGCGAGGCCTCCGGCGGCGTGTCGCTGACGGAGTCGCCCGGGTTGTTACAACCGCCCTGGAACGTGTGGTACAGGCCCAGCCAGTGGCCGACCTCGTGCGTGCCCGTGTCGCCCTCGTTGTACGGGGCCGCGCTGCCGCCGGGGACGCTGCTGTAGAGGATGACCACGCCGTCCATGGAGGGCTGGCTGGAGTAGCTGGAGGGGAAGGTCGCCCAGCCCAGCAGGCCGCCGCCCAGGTTCGCCGTGTAGATGTTCAGCGCACCGGCGTTGCCCTTGCGCAGCGCGGCCTTCATCTTCTTCTCCGCCGCGGAGCCGCTGCGCAGGTTGTACCACTGGCTGTTGGTGGTGCGGTCCGTGCCGGCCAGCGTGAACTTGAACGGGGTGTTGGAGTACGCCGCGTTCAGCACGTTCATCTGCGCGGTGATCTGCGAGTCCGGGATGTCGCCGTTGGCGATGCCCGTCCCGGCGCGGATGACGTGGAAGTACACGGGCACGTTCACGGAGCCCACCGCGCGCTTGGCGGACACGCCACGGGCCGCGATCGCCGCGTCGACCTCGAGCTTCTCATCGGCGGTCAGCTCCACCGTCGCACAGCCACGGTGCGGGACGGCCTGGGCGCTGGTCTCTTCGGTGGGAGCCGGGGTCTGCTCCTCGGCCGTCGAGGTGCTGCTGCTGCAGCCGGCCAGGGACAGCAGGGTGCCAAAGACAACCGCGATACGGCCGCTGCGCTGCGCGATGTGACGAAGCATCAGTTCCCAACTCCTCAGGAAAGGGGTGAAACAGTGATACGCGGATGAAACAGCGCATGTCAAATCACGCGATAAAATTGAACTCACGGCAAAACACTAAAGACAAACCAAGCGTCACAGGACCGGGAGACGGCCTGTCCGTGAATCACCCTGGAAATGGAAAATGCCGGAGCCCCCTGATCGGGGACCCCGGCATCCGGAAAGCGGCCACGGTGCTGCGGGATTTTTCTAGCGGTACGTGGCGGTCAGGCTGTCCGCGCGGGCGCTCTGACCGGCGGTGAAGGTGTTCATGCAGCTGTCGTCGGTGTAATCCATGAAGTTGTAGATGGGGTCCGCGCCGCCACCGGAGCAGGTGTCGCGGCCGGCGGGGCAGCCGTACGCGGGCGAGGCCTCCGGCGGCGTGTCGCTGACGGAGTCACCCGGGCTGGCGCAGCCGCCCTGGAACGTGTGGTACAGGCCCACCCAGTGCCCCACCTCGTGCGTACCCGTGTCGCCCAGGTTGTAGGGGGAGGACGTGCCGCCGGGGACGCTGCTGAAGAGGATGACCACGCCGTCCATGGACGGGCTGCTGGTGTAGCTGGAGGGGAAGGTCGCCCAGCCGAGCAGACCGCCGCCCAGCTTCGCCGTGTAGATGTTCAGCGACTCCTTGCCGCCCTTGCGCAGGGTGGACTTCATGGAGCGCTCGGCGCTGCTGCCCTGGGTCAGGTTGAACCAGGTGCTGTTGGTGGTGCGGTCCGTGCCGGCCAGCGTGAACTTGAACGGCGTGTTCGCGTACGCCGCGTTCAGCACGTTCATCTGGCTGGTGATCTGCGAGTCCGGGATGTCGCCGTTGGAGATGCCCGTGCCCTGGCGGATGACGTGGAAGTACACGGGCACGTTCACGGAGCCCACCGCGCGCTTGGCGGACACGCCACGGGCCGCGATCGCGGCTTCAATCTCCAGCTTCTCGTCAGCGGACGGCTCCACCGTCGCGCAGCCACGGTGCGGGATGGCCTGGGCGTTGGTGGTCTCCTCGGCCGGAGCCGGGGTCTGCTCCTCGGCGGTGGGGGCGTTGCTGCTGCAACCCGCCAGGGACAGCAGGGTGCCAACGACCACCGCGATACGGCCACTGCGCTGCGCGACGTGACGAAGCATGGTTTCCCAACTCCTCGAAAAGTAGGGGGGAGCGGGAATACGATTTTAATGACAAGCGAGTCAATACACTGACAGTCCTGGAAAAATTGTAAAACCCTATGGCGTCAAAGGATGACTCACTGCCCCGCGTCCGGTGCGGGCGTGAGCGGGGTGGGCGCCGTCTGGGGGGCTCCCACCTGTTCCAGGGACTCGCGGTTGCTCACGGAGAAGCGCACCAGCGCGCGCAGGATGCGGTTGCGCTTCACGTTGCCCAGCACCTCGCGCAGGTCGTCGTAGACGGTGGGGTCGTTGACGAGCGCGCCCAGGGTGCCGTCGCCCTTGGCCACGGTGGCGGTGATGGTCTTGATGTCCGCGGCGGCGCTGCCCAGGTCCGCGAACATGCCCTTCGCGTCGCCGTAGATGAGCTGGTGCACGGCGCCGTTGGGGCTCTTCTTCGCGTCCTCCAGCAGGCCCGCCAGCTGGCCGGCGGCCTCTCCCAGTTCGCGCATGGCCACCGCGCCGTCCTGGCCGTAGATGAGCGCGTGCGCGGTGCCGTCACCGCGGCGCACCTCGCCCAGGATGGCCTCCACGTGGCCCAGGGCGCCGTCCATGCGCTTCGCGGCGCCGGACGCGTTGGTGAGCAGCGTGTTCACCTCCTGGCCCGTGCGCGGGTCGTAGATGAGCGCGTGCAGGGCGCCGTTGCCCTTCTCCACCTCCTCCATGATGGAGCGCAGCGAGGCGACGCTCCTGGCCAGGTCCCGGGACAGCTCCGGGTTCGCGTAGACCTTCACGGCGTCCTTGAGGGACTCGCTGATTTCGACGGAGTTCTCCATCACGCGGCTGGCGCTGCTCATCAGCTTGGACAAATCACCACCGCTGCTGGACTGCACGACGCCGCCGGGCTCGATGGGCGGCTGGTTCGCGCTGCCCAGGGAGATGTCCACCGCCTTGTCGCCCAGCACGCCCATGCTGGTGAGCTTCGCCACGGAGTCCTTGCGGATGCGGTTGGCGTAGGCGCTGGCCACCTGGAACTCCACCCGCAGGCGGCTGTCGTTCAGGTCCTCGGAGAAGGACACGCTGTTCACGCGGCCCACCTTCAGGCCGCCAATCCACACGGGGGACTGGTCGCTCAAACCGTCCACGCTGCTGAAGTAGGAATAGAAGATGGCCTGGCGTTGAAAGAGATTGGACTCACGGCCGATGAAGAAGACGACGACGCCGGCCACGGTGAGGCCGACGGCGACGAAGAGGCCCGCCCTCACGGCCAGGCGCTTTTCCTTCGAGGTCGAGGTGAAGAGACTCATGGTGTTCCCCGGGGGTTCAGCTCCAGGCGGCGCGCGTCGATGAAGGCGCGCACCTCCGGCACCTGGGAGCGGCGCATCTCCTCCGGGGTGCCCACCTGGACGATCTTCCGGTTGGCCAGCATGGCCATCCGGTCCGCCAGCACGAAGGCGCTCACCATGTCGTGCGTGACGACAATGGAGGTCGCGCCCAGGCGCTGCTTCATCGAATCAATCAATTCGTTGATGGTCTGCGTGGTGACGGGGTCCAGGCCCGTGGTCGGTTCATCCCAGAGGATGACCTCCGGGTCCGTGGCGATGGCGCGCGCCAGGCCCACGCGCTTGCGCATGCCGCCGGACAAATCCGACGGCATCAGCTTCTCCGTGTTGGGCAGGTCCACCAGCTCCAGCTTCTCCGCCACGCGCTTCTGGATCTCCGCGCGGGACATGGTGGGGAAGTGTTCCCTCAAGGGGTACGCCACGTTGTCCGCCACGCTGAGCGAGTCGAACAGCGCCGCGCCCTGGAACACCATGGCCACGTGCTTCCTGACCTCCACGAACTGCGCCTCGGAGAACTTCGCCAGGTCGTAGCCTTCGAAGAGGATGCTGCCGCCGTCCGGGTGCAAGAGGCCGATGAGGCACTTGAGCAGCACGCTCTTGCCCACGCCGGAGCCGCCCAGCACCACCAGCGTCTCGCCGGCGCGCACGTCCAGGTCCACGCCGTCGTAGATGCGCTTGGGGCCGAACTGTTTGACGAGCCCGTCGAAGCGGATGAGCTCCTCGCCCGGCGTGGGCTTGCGGAAGCTGAACGGGACGGCGGGGTCTTGGTGGTGGCGGCGGGCCTTGCGCATGGTGCGGGCGGCTTCAGAAGTAGAGCGTGATTTTCGTGATGAAGAAGTCCGCCAGGCACACGGTGACGGAGGTGATGGCCACCGTCTGCGTGGTGGCGCGGCCCACGCCCTCCGTGCCGCCCTCCACCGCCAGCCCCTTGAAGCAGCCCACCAGGCCGATGATGAGCCCGAACACGGCGCCCTTGATAACGCCGGAGACGAAGTCGCCCATCAGGACGGCGTCCAGCGCGCCCTGGGAGAACTGATCCAGCGAGATGCCGTACTGGGACTTCACCACCAGCGCGCCCGCCACCAGGCCCACCACGTCCGAGAACACGGTGAGCACCGGCAGCACGATGAGGCACGCGAACACGCGCGGCACCACCAGCTTGCGCAACGGGTCCGCGCCCAGCGCGCGGATGGCGTCCACCTGCTCCGTCACGGTCATGGAGCCCAGCTCCGCGGCGATGCCGGAGCCGATGCGCGCCCCCACGGTGAGGGCGGTGAGCACGGGGGCCAGCTCGCGGAACAGCGTGAGGATGACCACGCGGCCCACGGTGTACTGCACGCCAAAGCGGGCGAGGAAGTAGCCGAACTGCAGGGAGATGACGAGCCCCGCGAACGTCGCGGTGAGCAGCGCGATGGGCAGCGAGCGCACGCCCAGCGACTCCGTGTGGAAGATGAGGCCGGCCCAGTCGTAGGGCGGGCGTACGGCGCGGCTGAACACCTGGCCCGTCATCACGGACAGGGCGCCCAGGGACTCCATGCGCTCCTTCAGGCGATCCTTGATGCTGGGGCCGCCGGCGAAGAGCTTCGCCTCGGGCATCATCGCTGGCGCTCCGCGTGGAAGCCCTGGAAGAGGCCTTCGAAGTCCGCCATGCGCTGCTCGGCGGTGCCCACGGGGGCGACGTAGCTGAAGTCGAAGACGCAGTTGTCCTTCTTCACCACCACCAGCTCCAGGGAGATGGGCACGCCGTCGAGCTTCGCGACGTAGCGGCTTCTCAGGGCCTCGCGGCCATCCAGGGTGAAGGTGCGCTGGCCCAGGTCCTGGCGCTCGGTGAAGCCCATGAGCAGGTGCTTGGTGAGGACCTGGAGGGACGGGTCGTCGTGGTCCTTGCAGGTGGCGTTGGTGGCGATGACGCGGCCGGTGTCGCCGCGCTCCACGAAGGCCAGGTCGTTGTCGGCGAAGCCGCGGCGCTCCCAGACGTCGTTGGAGAGCGGACCGACGCGGTACTTCACGTCGGACTTCTGGAGCACCGAGTCCTCGAACGTCGCGCGGTGGCACCCCGCGAGGAGGGCGGACAGCACGAACGTCAGCAGCAAGCGCGGCATGGCACCATTTCGTTCGTCCCGGAGGGACCCGGGTGGGGACGGCGGGCATGGTCATGGTGCACGCCCGTCAGGTCCGCAAGGACTTCGTCGGAGCGAACGTCGACTCACGGACGCGCGCCCTGCGAGGGCCCGGCGCCCCGGAAGGGCCCCGGACGGCAGGGGGAGGCGGGGTGCCCCCGGGCTTGCCCAGGGCCCATGTTCAGCCGGGAGCCGGGGATTCTCCCGAGGAGGATTCGATGGACGGCGGACTGGCGATATTCGGTTTCGGGTTGTTCATGCTGTCGATTGCCTCGCTGTACGCGCGCACGGCGTACTGGCTGGCGTGGCCGCTCTTGGCCATCTCCATGCTGGCCATGGGCATGGCGTTCAGCGAGTCGAAGCGCCTGCGGGACCTGTCGCTGGGGATCGCCGCGGTGCTGGGGGTGTTGTTCATCGCCGCGCTGGCCGTGGGCACCGTGTGGTGGCTGACCCTGGCGGTGTTCCTGTTCGCGGTGGCGTTCGGGCTGCTCTGGGCGGAGTTCCGCTTCGAGTACTTCGGGCACGTGACGCGGCAGGAGTTGCCCCACCACACGCACCGCCGGACGGTGCACTGGCCCTGGCACCGGCGGCGGGCGCACTAGGGTTGTGACGGCGCTTCTTCCAGGGCCACCTGTCCCGAGTGGACGGTGAGCCAGAGCGTGTCACTGGCGGCGGCGGCTCTCACGAGCCCCGCGTCGGTGGTGGTGAGGAAGACCTGCGCGCCGCTCCGGGCCAGGTAGCCCATGAGATAGGCATTGCGCTCGGGGTCCAGCTCGCTGGAGACGTCATCCAGCAGCAGCAGGGGGAGGAAGCCCATGGCGGCCTCCAGGTTTTCGATTTCGGCGATCTTCCAGCCCAGCACCAGGGCGCGCTGCTGTCCCTGGCTCGCGTAGGCGCGCGCGCTGCGGCCGCCCAGCGTGACGGACACGTCGTCCACGTGCGGGCCCACGGAGGTGAAGCCCCGGTCCAGGTCGCGGCGCAGGCGCGCGGAGAGGGCCTCGCGCAGGGCGGTGGCGAGCGCGGCCTCGTCGGCGTGGGCGAAGTCCGCGCCCAGGTGGGCGGGGTGGTAGCCGTAGACAGCGGGGTCGGCGGTGCGGCCGATGGAGGCGAAGGTGGCCTGGGCGCGGGGAGCGAGCTCGGCTATCAGCGCGCGGCGGCGGGCGTAGAGGCGAGCGCCCGCGCGGGCGAGCGTTTCGTCGTACGCGTCGAGGTACGCGGCGTCGACGGTGGCGCCTTCGCGCAGCAGGCGGTTGCGGTTCTTGAGGGCGCGGGCGTACTCGCGGCTTTCCTTGAGGAAGGCGGGGAAGCGGTTGAAGACGGCGCGGTCGAGGAAGGCGCGGCGTGCGTCGGGGCCGCCCTTGATGACCTCCAGGTCATCCGGGGTGAAGGCGACGACGGAGACGCCGCCGAAGTAGTCCTCGAGGCTGGCGGCCTTCTTGCCGTCCACGAGGGCCTGGCGGGTGCCACCGCCGACCTCGACGGAGATTTCGCGCTCGGCGCCCTTGAGGAGGAAGCGGCCGGAGACGCGAGCGGCCTGGGAGCCCCAGCGGACGAGCTCCGAGAGGCGGCCGGCGCGAAGGGGCTTGAGGGTGGCGAGGAAGTAGAGCGCCTCCAGGAGGTTGGTCTTCCCCTGCCCGTTCTGGCCCACGGCGATGGTCGCGTGGGTGCTGGGTGCGAGCTGCACCGCCGGGAGGTTGCGGAAGTCCTGGACCTGGAGCGAGAGGAGGCGCACAGCGTCACCGTGAAAGGGGAGTGCTTCGTACTACATGCGTCCCCTGACAGGGCCATGATGTGGGGTGCTCCCTCGCCTGGAGGGCGCGGGAGCGTCACGGACAGAGCCGTCGCCGCCAGCGGTCCAGGTAGTTCGCGATGCCGTCGTCGGCATCCTCGGGCGCGTACATGAAGGGCTTCAGGAAGCAGGCCAGGGCGCGGTACTGGGGCGGGATGGGTTCCTGTTCGATGTCGATGGCCGTGGGCCATTCGCTCAGGGTCACCAGCAGGCGCTCCTGTTCCATGGGGAGGAGGGAGACCTCCGGGAACGGCAGTGCCTGTCTCAGCGCTTCGGTGCCGCCCATCCGCTCCAGGAGTGGTGAGCCCAGGAACGTGAGCCAGTGCGCGCCCAGGGAGTGGAGCCCGATGACCGAGCCGAGGCCGGCGACAGCTGGCAGATCCACCCCCAGATAGCGCACGGAGTACTTCTCCAGGACCTTCCAGTCGCCTGCGGTCCAGGAGCCTTCACGAGAGGCAAGGCCGAAGCTCGCGTATCCGAAATGGAAGGGCAGCTCCCGAGCCAACTCCAACACCAGATCACGCATCCGCTGGGGCCCATGCTCCAGGAGGTACTCAGTCGGGAAGGTGAAGGACATCGCGGTGTTGGACCCAACGCAGAGAGGTCGTTCGATCCGGTTGCTGTGGTATTCGAACTGGTATCCTCCGGTTCCTCCAGGCAGGTCGGACAACTCGACGTGCCAGGCCAAGCGGGAGGGTCGATCCACCATCCGCTTGCGAATGACCTCCCATCCGTCCTCATCCAGCTCAAGGACGTCGCCATCATCCGCGCCGTACCAGTTCAGCGACTGGGGCGGCGTAGCTCGAAGATAGGTCTGCAAGGCCCGCCAGCACGCCTGGGCCACGATGCTGTGGTCGTAGGGGATGAAGAACGAGACCACGACCCCGTCGCGGGCCACGACATCGCCCCTCCTGGCGTGAAGACGAAGGGTGGGGAAGTTCTCGCTCATGGCGGGGGCAATACTCCATCGCGAGGAGAAACGAGCAGGGCTCTCCCACCAAGCGCATCCTCGTAGATCATTTTCTGCGTCTTTCCATCGTAGGGGCTGCTCCCTCCATACTTGGTCCACCGAGGCTCGTTGTCCTCAGGGCAAGGGAACTTGAAGTCCAGGGTGAGCGCGGCCTTGCCCAGGCTGCGGTCCGCATAGAGCACGAGGTCCGGCTTGATGGTGCCCCGGAGTTCATCGGTGCAACCGTCGGCGAGCATCCGCGCCTCCTTCTCCCGGCTGATCGTCTCCACGAACCGGGCATTCGGATAGTAGCGGTAGCGCTGCTCGATGCTGTAGGGCGCGGCCCAGAGATCCTTGAGCACCTCCTCCGCGCACTGCAGGACCAGGACGTGCTTCTGCTTCCCCAACTGCATGGCCCGGGTGATGGGACTGCCGCAGCGGTCGCGCCCCACCACCTCGCGGCACTCCTGCCGCGTCGGAGGACGATTCTGGAAGAAGCGCGCATTGCCCTGACGCTCGGCCTGGACGGCGCATTCCGCGAGTCGTTTCTCCAGCTCATCCGCGCTGTGGTCCCGCTGCATCAAGCCGAGGATGACCGGGGCTGCCTGGACCAGATTGGAAGCCGAGGTGGCAGAGGCACCCTGCTCTGCCACCACGACCACATGGCGCAGCCTCGCGGCGGTCTCCGTGTCGACGAAGCGCAGGTCACCATGCGCGGAGCGGCGCGAGCTTCCGCCAGCGCAGGCCGTGAGCAGCGCGAAGACCGCGCACAGCTTCGTGTTCGTCACAGCGCCGCCGTCGCTCCCGTCCAGTGCTGCGCGGCCCAGCCCAGGGCTCCCAGGCCCACCACCAGCGCGCAGTACTCCACGAGCGTGCGGCGGTCGCCCTTCTCCGATGCGGGCGTGAGCAGGGCCCGGAACACCGCCACCGCGGCGATGAGCAGCAACAGGTTCTCTCCCGTGGCGAACCACGTCGCGCCCAGCACCGCCACCGCCATCCACCGCTGGTCGCGCGCCAGGGCCCGGAAGCCTCGGGAGCCGTCCAGCTGCCACACCGGCACCAGGTTGAACAGGTTCAGCCAGGCCGCCGCGTGCGCGATGGCGCCCAAGGCCTTCCATCCCGTCAGCACCGCCGCCGCCAGCGCCACCAGCGCCGCCGCGCTGCCCCAGATGGGCCCCGCCAATCCCACGCGCGCGTCCTCGCGCTCATCCACCGGCACCTGCTTCAGCCGCACGAACGCACCCAGGCCCGGGATGAACATGGGCGCGTCCGCCTTCATGCCCAGCCGCCGCAGCGACGCCACGTGCCCCATCTCATGCACGTAGATGCAGGCCACCAGCCCCAGCGCGAAGCTCCAGCCCCACAGCGTCCAGTACACGCTCGCCGCGAACAGCATGGAGAACAGCGTGCTCGCGTTCGTGAGCCCGAGCAGCAGCAGCTTCCCCTTGCCCAACAGCAGCGCCAGCACGAACTTGAACTTCCACAGCATCAGGCCCACCGCGCCCATGCTGGCCAGCACCTTCGGCATCCCCGAACGCTTGCGCTCCGCCTCCGCCAGCGGCACCGCCAATCCCTGCGCGTCCGCCTGCTGACTCAGCGCCGTCACCTTCGCCGTCACCTGCGCGTGCTGCGCCGTGTCCGGCGGCAACAACTCCAGCGCCTCGCGCCACAGCGCCAGCGCCTCCATCGTCGCGCCCCGCCCCGACGCCGCCTGCGCGTCCGCCGCCAGCTGCGTCAGCCGCTTCGCGTGCACCAGCCTCCGGCACGACGGACACGTGAGCAGCCGGGGCGCCAGCTCCGAACCACACCCCTCACACCGCTGCGTGAGGAGCGCTACCGCGAGCGCCTCAGCCAACGGACCGCTCCTGCTCCGCCGGCGCGGCCTCACCCTCGGCCGGCGCCTCCGCCAGCTTGAACGGCCCCGCGATGTTCAGCTCCGCCCGCTTCGTGCGGCGCCATGCCTCGAAGAGCGCGAAGCCGTAGATGAGCCCCGACATCGGCTGCTCGATGCCCACGAGCACCGGCAGCGCCGGGGTCAGCACCACGGTCGTCGCCACCGCGGCGACGGCCTGGGCCACCTCATCCGGCGGCTCCACCGGCTCGGAATCCAGCGAGTGCGACGCCGCGTGGAAGGTCTGGAAGTCCGACCGCTCCTTCATCGCCTTGTACAGATCCGGCGACAGCGACGCGCCCACCGCCAGGTACGTCAGCAGCACCGCGAGCGCCTGGTAGCCCCGCCCACCGCGCGACTCCGAGCCCTTGAACACCGCCGTCCCCACCATCCACCCCACGAGGATGGCGATGAGGCCGATGTTGTAGCCCGTCAGGCTCACCACCCAGTAGACAATGGCCCCCGCGATGCCCGCGCCAAAGCCATACATCGACGCAGTCAGGGCCCGCTTCGACTTCGAGCCGCCCTTCATCGCCTCCTCCACCTCCTCGCGGCACGCGGGGCACAGCAGGCGCTGGTTCACCTCGTAATAGACGCTCTGGATGGCGCACTGGCAGACGGTGCACTTCGTCGCCGGGGGCGCCTCGGTGAACTCGGCACGGTCGAACTGCAGCGATGCCTCATCGGAGGCTGGCGGAGGAACAGGCTGGGTCATGGACGGGATTGAGACGCGAAAGGAAACCGCGCCTCCAACCTAACAGAGGCCACCCGCAGCCCCCAAACCGGTGTCTGTCTTCAGCCGTCCTGCCGCAGCGCCGCGTGACGCGCCGCCTGCACCAGCGCCACCAGGTCCCCGTTTCGCGCCACGTCGCCTCCCGCGGGCTTCGCGTGCTCGGGTGAGAACAGCCGCGCGGGCGTGCGCGCCTGGCCCCGCAGCATCACGAAGAGGCGCAGCGCGTCCCGCAGGGCCTCCGCCTCCGGCCCCTCCTCCGCGCGCGCCCGCTGCGCGGCCTGCTCCAGCCGGGCCCACGCCACCTCTTCGTTCCACGCGCCCCGGGGCCGCTCGCGAGACAGGGCCGCCAGCGCCGCCGCCGTCTCCACCAGCCCCGCGCGCCCTTCCGTGAAGACGCTCCGCCCGGACAGCCGCAGCGCCGGGTCCTCCGACAGCGCCGCCCGCCAGGACAACAGCGCGGGCAGCTCCGCTTCGCGCGGCACCACCGGCGCCAGCTCCGCCTCCAGCACCGCGCGCACGCGCACCCGCGCCACGTCGTGCCAGAAGGCCGCGTGGAGCAGCAGCTCCGGCCCGCTGCGCGCCACCCGCGTCGGCGCCCGGCGCATGCGCCGCTGGAGGAAGTCCTTCACCCGCCCCCGGCTGTCGTAGCGCTCCAGCCGCTCCCACATCGCCACCAGCGCGGCGGCGCCCAGGGGCAGCGCCCGGGCCAGCTCGCGCGCCTCGTCGTCGCTGAAGGCCGGCGCCCCTTCCGTCACCGGGCGCTTGAACACACGCTCGAAGACCTCGCCCGCGGCGCACGCGGCGCGCAGCTCCGGCAGGTTGCGCGGCAACAGCTCCACGGCCTGGGCCCAGACGCGGCCCCCCAGGAACGGCGCCGCGTCCAGCACCTCCGTCTCCAGGCGCAACAGGCGCGCACCCAGCGTCGCGGGCACGGCCTCCACGTCTTCGTCCGACGACGACGAGGACAGCCGCCGCTCCGCCGCGCGCTCCACCGCGTCGCGCAGGCGCTCCACCTCGTGCATCAAGCGGACGGGCGCGGCGTCGCTCGGCCAGGCTTCCGCCTCCACGCGGCGTCGCAGCGCGGCCAGCGTCACGTCCACCTCCGGCTGGGCGGTGGCCACCTCACGCAGGAGCTCGAAGTGGTTGCGGATCCGGTCCTTCCAGAAGAAGGACTCCAGCACGCCCTTGAGCGCGCGGTAGCGCAGGCGCGTGGCCTCCAGGAGGTCCGCTCGGTCCTCCAGCCGCGCTCTCAGGTCATCTGGACGGGTGGCCACGTCCCCATCATAGGGAGCCGCCGCGCCGGGCGCAGGCCTCCCCATGGCGCGGAGCGTCGGACGTGGAACGCTGGCGCCCCGCCGACGTAGGAAGTTGGACGACTGCGCTCCGGCTCAGACGCGCATGGGCATGACCACGGCGGTGAAGCTGCGGTCGCCGGGGCCGTGCAGCACGCCCGGGCTGTGCTCGTCGCCCAGCTCGAAGCTGACCTCGTCCGTCTCCGTCACGCCCAGCACGTCCATGAGGTAGCGGGCGTTGAAGCCGATGGTGATGTCGTTGCCCTGGTAGTCCACGTCCAGCGCGTCGCGCGCCTCACCCAGGTCCGGGTTGCTGGCCGTGATGAGCAGCTTGCCCTTCTCCAGGCCGATGCGGATCGCGTTGCTCTTGTCCGCGGACAGGAGGGCAATGCGCTTGAGGCCTTCCAGCAGGCGCACCTTCGGCACGAGGACGACCTTCTCGCCCTCCTTGGGGATGACGCGCTGGTACTCGGGGAACTGCCCGTCGATGAGGCGCATCACCATGGTGAGGCCCGGCTTCTTGAACAGCGCCGAGTTCTCCGCGAACCCCAGGTGGCACTCCGCGTCCGGGGCCTCGTCCAGCAGGCGCTTGAGCTCCATCAGGCCCTTGCGCGGAATGATGACGCCGCTCTTGAGCTTGAAGTCGCCGGACATCTCTCGCTCGATGAGCGACAGCCGGTGGCCGTCCGTGGCCACCATGCGGACCTTGCCGCTCTGCTGCGGCTCGAAGAAGACGCCGTTGAGGATGTAGCGCGTCTCGTCGCTGGAGATGGCGAACTGGGTCTTCTTGATCATCTCCAGCAGCACGTTGCCGGAGATCTGCACCAGGGGAGCGTTCTCCTCCTTGGGCAGCTTCGGGTACTCCTCGGCGGCCATGCCGACGATCTTGAAGTGCGCGGAGCCGGAGGAGATGTCGACGTAGTTGTTCGCCAGCTTCTTGAGCGTGACCTCCGCGTCCGGGAGGTTCTGCACGATGTCGAAGACGTACTTGGCGCTCAGCGTGACGGCGCCCGGCTTGGACACGTCCGCGGGGTGCTCGGACACGATGCCGATGTCCAGGTCGAAGGCCGTGACGGTGATGCTGCCCTTGTTCGCCGTGAGCAGCACGTTGGCGAGGATGGGCATCGTCGTCTTGCGCTCCACGATGCCCTGGGCGCGGTAGAGGGCCTTCTTCAGCTCGTCGGCGGCGATGCGGAATTCCATCGTGGGCGTCCTTACAGGTCACGGCCCCGGAGGCCGATCTCTTGGGGCGCGGGTGTACAACGAACGGATAGGCCCTTCCACCCTCTTGCTTGGCCTTTCGAGCCCCGCTCCGCTCTCTTCCGGACTCTCCGGGAGCCCATGTAGGACATGGAGGAAAATCGCCCCTGTCGCCCTGGCAGGAGGGCGCGCGGCCGGGCAGAGTGGACCCGGCCGTGCCCTTCCCGCGTTGAAGGAGGGCACCCGTCCTCCTTCCGGAGTCGCCATGAACGCCCGCTCGCTGATCCTGTCCGCCGTGCTCGTGCTCGGTCCGGTGGCGTGCAGCACGCCGTCCTCCCCCACCGCGCAGCCGTCCGGCGGCGATGTGTCCGGCGCGGCGGCCCCCGCCGACCTGAAGCGGACCGACGTGGAAGCGCCCTCGGGCGCCGCCAACGAGCCCGGTACGGCCGCCCCCACCCCCTCACCCGGAGACGCCACCATGACCACCAGCACCGTCTACATCATCAAGGACAACGGGAAGCGCTGCTTCGCGCCGCCCTGCGACCACTACGACCTGTTCGCGGCGGACGCGCCGGACAAGAAGCTCCAGACCCTCCATGAGATCGACCTGACGGCCGTCACCGGCGGGGACTCCGAGAAGACGGGGGAGCTGCTGCAGCGCGCGTCCAAGGGCGGCCCCGGCCTCAAGGTGGAGGGCACGCTGGACAAGCGGCTCAAGGCCGGCCCGGCGGGCGACGCCATCGTCCTGCGCGCCAGCCGCGTCGTCGGCTGAGGCGCTCTCTTTCCGGGACCGCCGCTGCCTGGCGGTCCCGGTGAAGCTCAGAGCCGCACGCCCACCTGGAAGCCCGGCCAGCGCTGCATGCGCGTGTCCGCGTTGATGTTGTGCGAGCGCACCGGCAGCGTGGTCAGCTTCGCGAACTCCGGCTCGCCCCAGGTGAACGCCACGTTGTAGGTGGGCCCGGCGAACACGGCCAGCCTCGGCATCACCTGGAAGCCCAGCATGGCGCGCGCCTGCGACAGCAGGGTGTTGGACGCGCTGGAGAACGGGTCCCGCGTGGACAGCACCTGGCTGGCCGCGACGTCCACGTCCACCCAGAAGCGCGAGCCCAGCGGGATGTGCCCGCCCAGCCCCAGGCCCAGGCTGAAGCGCTGGATGCGGTCGTCCGGGCCAAGGCCCGCGAGCAGCGTCGTGTAGAAGTGCTTGCCGCCGAACTTCAGCGCCACGTTGGTGAGCTGCACGTCGCTGCCGAACACCTCCAGGTGCAGCTGGCCCTTCTTCTCGTACGAGACCAGGCCCACCGGGGCGCCGTGCACCTCGTCGGAGACGTTCACGAGCCCCAGCTGCATGCCGTGCACCGTGTCCGCGATGTTGATCAACCCCAGCTGCATGCCGGACACGTCGCCGCCCAGGTTGATCAACCCCAGCTGCATGCCGGTGAGGGACGGGGCGCGGTTGAGCAGCACCGCCCCCTGGATGCCCCACGCGGCCTTCGCCACGGAGTTGTGGCCCAGCGTGAACTGCACGCCCTTCATGGTGCCGTTCGCGTGATTGACACCCAGTGACAGCTGCACTCCGGTGGCGTCCGCAGTGGTGACGTTGACGCCCAGCGCCGCCTGCATGCCGCCCAGCGAGCCGCGCGCCACGTTCGCGCCCAGGGCCAGCTGCCCCACGCCGTCCACGTCCCCGTTGGCCACGTTGAGCCCCAGCGTCGCCTGGGCGCCCCGCACCGCGCCGCCCGCCACGTTGGTGACCAGCGACAGCTGCGCGCCAGCCACGTCCGCGCCGGACGTGTTGAAGCCCAGCGCCAGGGCCAGGCCGGACACCTCCGCGTCGTACACGTTGCCCGCCAGGCCCAGCGCCAGACCGCCGCCCAGTGCCATGCCGCCGTTGACCACGCCCAGCGCGAAGCGGTTCTCCACCGCCGCGCGGCCCGCCCTCAGCGTGTTGGTGCTCATGGAGGGCACCAGGCTCAGGTTCACCGGCAGCTGCTGCCGTCCCTGGGGAGACACTGCCACGCCGCCGCCGCGCATCACGGTGGCCTCGTGGCCCACGCCCAGGAAGTCACCGGGGGCGAGCGGCGTGCGTGCGCCTTCCTTCAGGGTGAAGGCCGCTTCGGACACGCCGCCATCCCACTCGCGCCGGGCGCGGTAGGCGCCGGGGGCCAGGCCCAGCTCGGTGGCGCGGCCGGACTGCTTCTGCACCTCCACCACCAGCGTGCCCACCGCGTCGCGCACGTACAGGCGGCCCTCCAGCGGCTCCGTGAGGACCAGGCCCGCGGTGGTGGCGCGCAGGTCGGTCATCACCAGGTCGCCGGTGCCCGCCAGCTCGATGTCGTAGTTGGGGTGCTGCGCGCCGCCCTGCGTGCGCTCGGTGCGCGAGAGCGTTTCGTGGAAGGCGAACTGGTAGGCCTCCGTGAGGGTGACGCGGCCGTCGTGGGTGACGTCCGCGGCGCCGCGCAGGCCGGACAGCAGGTGGTGCGTGAAGAACGAGCCGCCCAGCCGGTCCGACTCCTGCGACGCCTCGTCCGCGCTGGAGGAGGTGAGGATGGCGTGGCCCTTCACCTGGATGCCGGAGTCCACCAGGAACGCGGGCCGCGACACGCCGCCCTTCTTGCGCGCGAACGCGCCGGACGCGCACGAATCCAGCACCGCGATCCGCACGTCCGCGGGCAGCCCCTCCAGCGAGCGGCGCAATTCGCCGTAGTCCAGGCGCTGGCCCTTGAGCAGCAGCCCCTCGTCGTCCGAGTGGCCGGAGTAGTACAGCAGCACCTCCACGCGCCGGGCCCCGGCCGTGCGCACGCCTTCCGCCAGGCGGCGCACCTTGTCGAAGCCGGCGAGCACGCCCGCGCGGTCCACGTCCGTGAGGAGCACGCGGTCCTGGGGCAGCACGCCGCCCAGCTCCGACAGCACCGTGGAGAAGGCCTTCGCGTCGGTCTCCGCGTAGCGCAGCCGCACGCGCTCCGGGCCGCCGTCGTTGACGCCCACGAGCAGGGCCAGCCGGCGCACGGCGGCGGTCTCCGCGGCGTGGACGGGGGTGGCCGCGCCCAGCGCGAACAGGAGGATGACGAGCGCTCTCATGGGGAGGGCTTCTCCAGCAGGAAGGACGTCTGGTTCAAGCCCGAGGGCAGGGTCAGCGGCGCGGTGCGCGCCTCGGGGGAGGTGGCCAGGACGCGCGCGGCGGCCATCACGCCCTCCAGCTCGAAGGGGCTGTCCGAGGTGACGAGGAAGAAGCGCTCGAAGCCGGGGGCGTCGTCCAGCTCGTAGGCGCGGGGCAGCACGTGCGTGCCGCTGCGTTCCAGGGGCGCGGACGTGTCGCCCAGGGCGGGCAGGTGCGGGGTGACGGCGCCCCGGCCGTCCACGGAGAGGATGACGCCGTGGGCGTGGCCGGCGGCGGTGTACGACAGCTGGACCACGTCACCGGCGTGGGCGGGGGCGCCGTCGGTGAGGCGCTCGGAGCGGGTGTCGGCCTGGCGGTGGACGTCGAGCCGGGGCTGCAGGCCCTTGCTGCGGGTGGGCTCCAGGACGCCGGGGGTGCCCGTCTGGGCCCAGGGGTCGCGCGTTTCCTGCGGGGATGCTCCCGGCCGCGCGAGGACGACGAAGGCGGCGGCGGCGAGCACCGGCACCAGCGCGGGCAGGAAG
>NZ_RAWL01001485.1:0-381 GCF_003668885.1 Corallococcus sp. AB049A
GTGCAGGGCGACCTGAAGATCCTGGCCGATTCGGGCATCCGTACCGGCCTGGACGTGGTGCGCATGCTGGCGCTGGGGGCCGATACCGTGCTGCTGGGGCGCGCCTTCGTCTATGCGCTGGCCGCGCAGGGCGAGGCCGGCGTGGCCAACCTGCTGGACCTGATCGCCAAGGAGATGCGCGTGGCGATGACACTGACCGGCGCGCACCGTATTGCCGACATCGGGCGCGATTCGCTGGTCAACCTGCCATGAGTGGCCATGATGCCGTGCTGGCGCAGTTGCGCGACGCGGTTGGCGGCCGCCATGTATTGACCGGTGACAAGGCCACGCGCCGTTTCCGCCGTGGCTACCGCTTCGGCGATGGCCCGGTGCTGGCGGTGG
>NZ_RAWL01001486.1:0-381 GCF_003668885.1 Corallococcus sp. AB049A
ATCAAAGGTTACTAAAACAAAAAGACGCCCTAACTGATGCTAAGGCGTCTTGTGTGATGATTAAGCGCTGTCTATGCTAATCATACAAATTGCAGGAAATTTATCTATTAAATTTTGGTGACAAATTAATTTTTTTGCATATACTTAGTCTATTTTTGCATAAAATTCTTCATACGCTTCGCGCAGGTTGCCAGCCTGATTAATGGCTGCCGAAGCTGCTATGCCAAAGATTCCCGTATCCATCAAGGCATCTACATCAGAAAGTGTTACACCGCCTACCGCAAGTACCGGAAAATCAATGTTTAATGCTTTTAACTGCGCCATGGCGTCGGCATAACCTGCAACGCCTAATAAAGGGGCGTTATTCGGTTTTGTGGTGGT
>NZ_RAWL01001487.1:0-381 GCF_003668885.1 Corallococcus sp. AB049A
ACCGGGTCCACCGTATCGACCGGCTTACACTCCGGCAGCGTCGGGTCGATCACACACGGATCCGGCGCCCCGGCAAGTTCCGAGCGCAGGTACCAGCCGCCGTTGGTCGCGTCCTTGAACAGGAAGTACTCGTACTGCCCACCCACCGCGCGGCCCTGCAGGTCGAACTGCGCATTGGACGCACCGCCCACACGGATCAGCTTGATGCCCTTGTCGGTCTTGGCGCCTGCGCCGCCGGCATTGAGCACACGCACGTTGGCCTGGCCGTTGGCGTCGCCCTTGATGATCAGCGTGTCGGTGGCCGAACTGTCGTCGCCCAGCTGGGTGTTGAACAGCAGGGTGCCACCGGCCCCGTCGAAGGTATCCACGGTGAGCGTGTTG
>NZ_RAWL01001488.1:0-381 GCF_003668885.1 Corallococcus sp. AB049A
GTCTTGATGGCCGTATTGCCTTGCTTGACCATCGCGACCAGGCCGCCGTGGTAGTACGGCACCGTAAAGTCCACCACCTTCTTGCGCTCTTCCGTGATGTAGATGCCCGAGATGGCCACGTCAAAGCGGCGAGAGATCAGGCCCGGCACGAGGCCCTTGAAATCGATGTCCGTCCATTCGACCGGGCGGCCCATGGTGCGGGCCAGCGCCTCGATCAGGTCCACATCAAAGCCGGTACGCTTGCCGTTTTCGACAAACTCCATCGGCGCGAACGTGGCATCGGTGGCGACGCGCAGCGGCTCTCCAGCAGCGTGCGCAGCGGTTGCGAAAGACGCCGCAGCGGACAACGCCACGGCACAAGCCAGCATCGAATGCATGAAA
>NZ_RAWL01001489.1:0-380 GCF_003668885.1 Corallococcus sp. AB049A
CAGGGGAAATTTATCTTTTTCTTTTAACTCTTATTTTTCTGGAGAAAAAAAATATTCTGGTGGGTTCGAAGGGATTTTAAAAAACTTGAAGAGAAGATACACTGAATCGAGTTCAGATAGAATGTTGGATAAGATTGATGAGTTTATGGAAGAAGTTCCATGTCCAAAATGTCATGGAAGTAGATTAAAAGATTCTTCACTTGCTATAAGAGTTGGAGGACTAAATATTTTTGAACTGACAGAACTTTCAATTGACAAATGTTTAGAATTTTTTCAAAATTTAAAATTTACTAAAAATGAAATGATTATTGCAGAAGAACTTTTAAAAGAAATAAAGTCAAGATTAGAATTTTTAGTAAATGTTGGCCTTGAATATCTTT
>NZ_RAWL01001490.1:0-380 GCF_003668885.1 Corallococcus sp. AB049A
GTCCTGCGCCGGCCCCTGCCGGTCAAATTCCTCAAAGGCCGCTTCCACGCCCTTGCGGATAGTGGTCATTTCCCGCTTGAGGTCGGCGGCGAGATTTTCGACCGTTTCCCGCAGCGCGTCGAACGCGGCGGCCGGATCACCCGCGTCCTCGTCCATTGCTTCCGCCTCGAATCCTTCCCTGTCGTCGTCCATTTCCGTCATGAAGTCCCTTTCTACATTCCCATTCCCATACCTCGGCTGAGCCGCTGGCCGCGTGCCATTTCGTCCTGAAGGGCGCGGGAAATGCTCTGCTCCTGGCGCAGCTCATGCTTGATTCCAAGCTCCCGGCTGCGATTACGCACGATGGATTCCGCCTGCGGGTCGCGCTCAAGGCTCTTGGC
>NZ_RAWL01001491.1:0-380 GCF_003668885.1 Corallococcus sp. AB049A
GGGCCAGGCTGGTGGCCATCGCGGCCGGGCTGGTGGTATCGCGCGGGTCTCCCTTCGCGAACAGATTCACGTCCGGCTCGTTGCGGTCATTGCGGGTAATGCTGTCGCCCTGCCCGCGCAGGAATGCCGTCAGCGCCGACGGCCCGCCCACCACCTCCAGCAGCAGGTTGGCCGCCGTGTTGTCGCTGGTGGTCAGCGTGCCCCGGCACAGGTCGCGCACGGTCAGATCCTTGCCCACGTGGCGGCGCACCACCGGAGCGTAGGACAGCAGATCCTTCCCGGCGATGGGCACACGGGTGTCGAGCGAAACGCGGCCTGCATCGGCAAGGCTCAGCACATGGGCGACCAGCATCGACTTGAACGTGCTGCACATCGGGAAG
>NZ_RAWL01001492.1:0-380 GCF_003668885.1 Corallococcus sp. AB049A
GTTTCGCTTTGTCCATCCATCTGATCTGTAAGGTGTCGTTGGATAGGTCCTTCAACAATAATTGGGTTTTACACAGTTTTTTTTTCGATTTAGAGATTCGTTTGCAAAATATTTAGCTTTGAAGTACAAATTTTTGTTGGAGCCCAGTGTCCCAGCTCTAACAGAAAAACTGTAGTATACTACTTTGGAAATGTAAAAAAATTTAGCCTTGGTGTATAATAATAATATATGTATTTTTAATTTAAAATAAAAACTATCACAGCTTAGAAGGATTTGCTTTTGCTACCTTTTTTTTTTCTTTGTAATTTATTTCTGTTCTGTTTGTTATGTGGTGTTCAATAAACTGTTCTTGTAACTAATGTACCTAAATTCTATTGTAG
>NZ_RAWL01001493.1:0-380 GCF_003668885.1 Corallococcus sp. AB049A
ACTATATGAAAATAAACGTTATTTTTATGTGTACCAAAAAGACAACGTTGGTACTTTTAGTGGACTAGCGGACGTTTTTAAGAGGCAACAGGAAGACCGAGCCGCAGATGGCGACCGCGCCGGCGACTGCAAACAGCAACAGGTAGTCGCCCCTGCTGACAGCCAGAATGACCGGAGCCGCCAGCGGTGCGATCACCTGCGGGAGGGTGTTGGCTATGTTGAGTAGACCCAGGTCCTTGGCCGCGTGCCGGGCCCGATCGGGCAGCACGTCGGTCACCAGCGCCAGGTCGACGCCCTCATAGACCCCATGGCCCATTCCTACCAAACCAACACCCAGCAACAACATGCTGTAGGAATGGGAGAACGCGATGACCCACAGC